>NZ_LWFU01000654.1:0-1358 GCF_001635135.1 Oleiphilus sp. HI0080 | reverse complement strand
TGACCAGAGCCCTGATAAGCCATCTTATCCAAAAGCTTATTGACCGCAGCGGCGAACTCTGCACTGGAGTCTTCCTGCAAGAAGTGCCCGCCTTTCAAAGTAATATGATCCTGCCCTACAGATCCAGGAACACGTTTTTGCATAAAGCGGTCTCCGCCTCGGGTGATGGGGTCACCGTTGCTAAATGTGGTTAGAAATGGTTTGTCCCACTTTTCCAGTACCTTCCAAGCGTCTTTGTTGGCTTGGGATGCTGGATTGTCTGGAGTGACGGGAACAAGGGCAGGGAACGCGCGAGCGCCCGCTTTGTATTTTCGGGAGGGGAAAGGCGCATCATATGCTCTCATCTCATCTTTGCTGAGTTGCTTGAAGCTCCCGCTGTTGACAATTCGCGCGATCGGAAACCATGGACTGTTAAGCGCAAAGGCCTTCCATAGTTTAAATGCCTTTGGTACTTGTTCTTCGCCAGTTGGAAGCATACCGTTGCCAACAACGATCGCTTTGAAGCGACTTTCGTTCTCGGCTGCAAGGCGAAGGCCTAATAAAGACCCCCAGTCTTGGCAAACCAAAGTAATATTGTTCAGCTCTAATTTGTCGATGAACTTCTGCATCCAGCGCATGTGTTGCGCATAGCTATAGTCTTCGGTGCTGGTGGGTTTGTCTGATTTGCCAAATCCAATGAGATCGGGGGCGATCACGCGGTGGCCCGCAGCCACGCAAATAGGGATCATGTGGCGATATAGATAAGACCAAGTTGGCTCCCCGTGCATCATCAGAATGGGGTCGGCATCTCGCGGCCCCTCATCAACAAAATGCATTCGCATCTCGTCGATTTCTATATAGTTGGGAGTAAAAGCGTAGTTTGGCAGGCGTTCAAATCGTGCTTCAGGTGTGCGAAGAAAGTTGGTCATTGTCGGGCCTCTTGAACGGTTTTTATTATGACTGACAAAACCATGCTAACGACCCTTGGAGAGAAAGGCTAGCCTTCCCCTTCTTTCAAATCTAGATAGCCGCGTTGAATCGAAGTTTCAAGCGCCTTTGAGCCTTCGGCAAGCTCCTCAAACCGGAGTCGATGTGCGCGTAATTTTTGCATTTCCTCTACGGTTGGAAATTCCTCTTTATTCTCATACGTTTTACAAAGCTCGTAAAGGTGCTGTAAATAGCTGGCACGGCTCCGTGCAACTAAGTCAACAATAGGTTGTAAGTCCTTGATGCAAAGTTCTTCAATCGAGGGATTTATGTGGTCTCGGTTGGATGTTTTTAGTAATTGTTCAAACTGCATTAGCAGGCGGTTTACGTGCTTGTCCATCGACGTGCTCCAAAAGCATATTCAACACCATAAGCATAGTGAAAGTATCGCG
>NZ_LWFU01000653.1:0-2730 GCF_001635135.1 Oleiphilus sp. HI0080 | reverse complement strand
ACTTTCTTTATTAGTAAATTCTAATTATAACTGTACAAAAATAGCAGCCGAAAACACGCGCTTTGGGCCGAAAATGACAGTGTCTGCTAACTGGTTTTAGGTTAGCTTGTGACGATAAGAAACTCGATATTAGCGTTGCTACGTATGATAAAGCTTGATCAACTACACCCCGGTGAGCGCGAGCGCGTAACCGAAATAATGAACGATGTCTTTGGCGATGACCCGATTCAACGATGGATATTTGGCCCAACGATGGATGTCGGTCTATTCTTCGGACAGTCGGCTCATGCGCTCTACCTACACCAGGATTGCAGCTTCGCGTCGGCTGATAATCAAGCCGCTGTTTTAATGCTCAAGCCAAATACCAAAAAGAAAATCTCGATATTTAAAATGCTGCCTCTACTCAAGCCAATGCTTAAGCATGGCGGGCTCAAGGCCCTGAAGCGCGGAATCGTGGCTGATGAGATTGCCAGCAAAAAGGCGCCGAAGTTTCCTTTTTATTACATTTTTGCGATTGGCGCCTGCAAAACGGCGCGCGGCAAGGGTTATGGGTCTGCTCTAATGAATCATTGCATTAAAATCGCTGAAGCTGACCAAATGCCCATCTACCTTGAAAACAGCAAGCAAGAAAACCTCCGGTTTTATCAAGGCCACGGCTTTGAAGTCATCGAAAAAATCAGCATCGGGAAAAGCAGCCCTCCCATGTGGCTAATGGTACGCCAACCACATTTTGCAGAATCGCGATAGCCTGTTTAATCACGGATTCGCTGTGCAAATAACAAAATTGTACGCATAATATTGATCCTTTGTCGGAACTTTCGGGCAAAGGATTAGTCTACGAGTCATGTTTTTCCAAAACTGTCTGACACTTTCCTAAATAACGAATGGCGCGACATGAAATCGCCAAATTCTCGGAGTATCCATGAGTTACGTTCTCCCTCTAGTGGTCGCCCTGCTTGCTGCAATCTCTTTTGCTTTGTCGCCTCGCGCAAAAACCAACGAAAGCTTCTTTGGCGGACTCTCTCCCTCTGGCAAAAGCCCAACACTCTTCACCTTAGTGCTTAGCCAAGTAACCACCTGGATCTTTGCTCGATCTTTGCTCAATGCCGCCATTCTGGGTTACTACTATGGAGTTTGGGGAACCCTAGCCTATGCGGCGTATTACTTGTCATTTTTAACCGGCGCAGCAATTATTGACTCACTGCGGTTTAAACATGGCTTCAATAGCGTTCAGCAGTTTCTATTTGCTCGCTTCGGGACGGTGGGTACAAGCTGCTTCAACTTCGTGATTGGTTTAAGACTGATCAGCGAAGTGTTCGCCAACATTTTGGTCATCGGCATATTGTTCGGTGCCGCGGGCAGCGGCAGCTATACGATCGCAGTACTCGCTTTTGCTCTGATCGCTCTAGGCTATTCGATGATGGGTGGCTTGCACGCATCGCTGCGCACAGATGTGATGCAAATGGTTTTGTTTATTGGCGTCTTGCTTGTCCTGTTATTAAATACCGCATCACAAGGTCTGTTTACGATCGAGTCTCTAGGATTTGTCGCATTCGACATCAGCGAGCCTGGTCCTATTTTGCTTATAGTTGCCTTACTTCAGGTCTGGAGCTACCCAATGCATGACCCAGTCATGATGGACCGCGGATTCCTCGCCGACAGAAATACAACCCGCCGCAGCTTTTTACAAGCCGCTTGGATCAGCATCATTTGCATCATCGCGTTCGGTATACTCGGCGTTGTCGCTGGTGCAAATGCAATAGATGTGAGTCCATGAACGCAGCGCTGGAGCGCTTGCTTGGCGCGCTACCGATGCTCTTGTTTAATATCGCGCTTATCATCTCTGCCATGTCAACACTCGACAGTACACTTTCCAGTTCTGCAAAGCTGGTCGCCATTGATATGAAGGCCACCGCAGCTACAGTACGAAATGGTCGCCTGATCATGCTCGGCTTCATGTTGCTTGGTTTACTCATGGTCTTTATCGGCAACAAAGATTTGTTCAGCGCGGTCGCCGTTAGCGGTACAGCGTCTATGTACCTTGCGCCAGTGATTTTCTTTTCACTTTGGGGAAATTTTCGAAACATTCCGGTGTGGTCTTACTTGGCGGCATTTGTATTCGCATTTAGCGGCGCGCTGCTCTACTTCCTCGAATCTTCCGGCCACACCGCGCTGCTTGGCGAGACCCATAAGTATACAAAGCTGCTATGGATCTCACTGTCAGTGCTGCTGAGCGGATGCGCGACATTTGCTTTGGGCGCACTACTGTCTAGACCGACAGAGCAAGCCTTACCCTACTCAGGTCTAGATTAAGCATGCACATAGATATAGGCACAATGACAAGTCCTGTAATCGTCTTTGGTGGACCGTACAGCAACCTCGCGGCATTGACAGCGATGAAGCAAAAGTCGGCAGAACTGCAGGTACCCGCCACAAATATAATATGTACAGGAGATGTTGTGGCTTACTGCGCGCAAGCACAAGAAACGATAGACCTTATTCGCGATTGGGGAATTCACGTTGTGCAAGGCAATTGCGAGGACTCTTTAGCGAACGACAAGGAAGACTGCGGTTGCGGATTCGATGAAGAGAGTGTTTGCGATATCGCTTCGAAACAATGGTTTGCGTTTGCTCGTAAAGCAGTGAACAAAGAGTCAAAAAACTGGATGGCGACCTTACCAACGTCGATTAGTTTTTCCTATAACCACACAGCAATGCATGTCATTCATG
>NZ_LWFU01000652.1:0-1424 GCF_001635135.1 Oleiphilus sp. HI0080 | reverse complement strand
GGACAACACGTCGATGACTATGACCACCTTCTTTTGTCAGGTGATAGTGTTTGGGGTTTTCGGCAGCGCTATCTTTAGTAAAGTTAACGCCCATGCTCTTAAGCCATTTTATGCTTTCGCGGCCACCATTAACGGTTTGCCTTACTGCGTCTTCGTGACACAAGCCGCCACCCGCAATCAGCGTATCCTGTATGTGGAGCTCTTCATTATCCTGCTGATCAAGCACGGCGGCGATGCCGCCTTGGGCCCAGGGCGTTGAACCACTGGTGAGTTGGCCTTTCGATATTACGGCGACTGATAAACTCGAGTCGAGTTTGAGCGCGCTGGTTAAACCGGCGGCACCGCTACCGATAATGAGAACATCGTATTGGAAAGACGAGGCCATAGCTTGCTTCTTAGGAAAATGAATCGAGGAACAATAACTTGGGAGGATTCTATGCGTTCATGGAACTTCTTTGCAAACGCTTAGTCTATTAAACAACGTTCAAGTGAATAGGACTCTATCGAATGACCCAAGTGATGCAACTCAATGCGCATGAGGTTTGTGTTTCCGGCACGGCCGTGGATAATAAGGCCACTCCTCAATGGGCTGATTCGCAGCTCGGGCGCGCGAGAATAGATAACAAAATGGGTCCCACTGATACATTAGAAGAACGTAAAGCTGCGAACGCTGACCGTGCGCTTGATCATAAGCTTGTGGTGCGTGTTCAAAAAGGCGATACGGCGGCGTTTGATCTTCTTGTTATGAAGTATCAAGGGCGCGTGGGATCGATTATCTCTCGTTTTGTCTCCGATCATCACGAGGTTGCCGACGTGGCGCAGGAAGCCTTTATTAAGGCTTACAAGGCGTTGCCAAACTTCCGTTCCGATAGTGCGTTTTACACTTGGCTGTATCGCATTGCGGTGAATTGCGCGAAGAACTATCTGGCGTCAAAAGGCCGGAAAACACCGTCTGTGGATATTGACATTAGTGACGCAGAATCGGCGTACCCTAACCGGGGCCTGGAAGATTTGTCGAATCCAGCGGATCAGTTAAACCGGGATCAGTTGGAGCAGGTTGTACACGGTGCAATTAGGGCACTGCCTGAAGATTTGCGCATGGCGTTAACGTTGAGAGAGTTTGAAGGATTAAGTTACGACGAGATTTCCAAGATTATGGATTGTCCTGTCGGAACTGTTCGCTCACGCATTTTTAGAGCGCGCGAGGCGATTGACCTTGCGATGCAAAAAGCCCAAGGCGAGTTATGAATTTCTGTGCGAGCAGTCTCAGAGCGATCAACGTAGATCAATATGTATTAGGCGGGGTTAGGCTCCACAAGAGAGGTTGAAGTGGACGACAAAATGAATGAGTCTATTTCTGCGCTCATGGATGACGAAGCGAACGTAATTGAAATACAGCGTTTGCTTTCAAAGTCAGATTCGAA
>NZ_LWFU01000651.1:0-1633 GCF_001635135.1 Oleiphilus sp. HI0080 | reverse complement strand
GCTTGGTGGCTAGCATCATGTCGCCTTCAGCACGAAGCTGACCAGCCATGAATGCTTGCATGCCGTCAGTTTCGCCGCTCACGATACCGTTTAGCGTTTCAGTGCTCATGATAAGTGTCACTGAAGGATCGTCATGATCGCCTTCTGCTAGCTCACAAGTGCCGTCAGCAATTGTTAGGTTGTAGTTAGAATCGTCTTCAATATTAAATTGGAAAACCAAGTCCAAACCTGCTGCTGCATCTGCGTTAAAGTTTGCTTTTAGTGTTTCGAAAGTAGCTGCTACAGACATTAGAGTACCCTTCATTTTTATCTGTTGATGCCAGCGTAAGCGCTGACGCATAGTTTACTAACCTATTTGATGATCTTGAGCTCGGTATTTGAGCCAAAGTAACAAGTTATGAGGCTAGACCGTTTGCGATGAAACGCAAAATCGTCGGAGCAGATTATTGGGATTGATCTTTTATGTCAATAGTGCTGATCGAACGCTCGTTTGATTTTTGTGGTAAATGCACAAAACCTTGTATTAGTGAGTAAAAGCCCTAATATCATGGACTTCTAACGACATTATGAAAACAAAGAGGTTTGAGTGGAATTTCTTGGCGAGTACGGTTTGTTTTTGGCGAAAGCTGTTACTGTTTTGGTGGTTGTCTTGCTGACGATCGCGGCTGTCGCAAGCGCTTCTTCGCGCGCGCAGGGTGATAAAAAAGCTCGATTAAAAGTGGAAAAGCTGAATGACGAGTATGAGGATCATAAGTCTACGCTTGAACAGGAGATTCTGACGCGTGAGCAGCTTAAGGAGCGTGATAAGGAAGAAAAGAAGCGTCTTAAGTCCGAGAAGAAAGCTGCTGGAAAAGGCAAGAGCATCGCGAAGCCAAAACCTCGTGTTTATATCTTGAATTTTGATGGTGATATCAAAGCAAGTGCTGTCGATACCTTTCGCGATTCGGTGACCGCACTTTTGCAGGTAGCAGATGCTCAGTTAGACGAAGTGGTTGTGCGGTTAGAGAGTGGGGGAGGAATGGTGCATTCCTATGGCCTTGCTGCTGCGCAGCTAGACCGGATTAAGAAGGCTGGTCTTAACTTGACCGTGGCCGTCGATAAGGTCGCTGCTAGTGGGGGCTACATGATGGCATGCGTTGCCGATAAGATTATTGCATCACCATTTGCAATTGTGGGTTCGATCGGCGTCGTAGCGCAGATGCCGAACTTTCATCGTCTGTTGCAAAAAAACGATATCGATTATGAGGTGCTTACGGCTGGTGAATACAAGCGAACGCTGACCCTCTTTGGAGAGAATACAGAAAAAGGCCGTGAAAAGTTTCGCCGTGATCTTGAAGACACTCATGTTTTGTTCAAGCACTATGTCGCTGAACGGCGGCCGCAGGTGGACATAGAAAAGGTGGCTAATGGAGATATTTGGTTTGGCACCAAAGCACTTGAGGAAAAGCTCGTTGACGAGATCATGACGTCGGACGAGTACATTTCGAACCGTGTTCAGAATGTAGATGTCTACGAAATTGAGTTTAAAGAGAAAAAGTCTATTGCTGATAAGCTAGGTTTTGCGGTGAGCAGCGGTATAGAGCGCGCGCTCGGAAAGTATATTTCAGAAACAGAAAGCACCAAGGGCATGCGG
>NZ_LWFU01000650.1:0-1815 GCF_001635135.1 Oleiphilus sp. HI0080 | reverse complement strand
GTAGATTAGTGCGGTAACGACCACAGGCAGGCTGGCGAGAGAATTGGACAACACCCACTGCACAATTTCCGCCGAGCCCTCAGAGAGCTGCTCATAAGCGATCGTAATCTCGTCCCCCCTAAACATACCTGGCAGCTGCGTTTGTAGATCTTCCGCATGTCGTCGCAAAACGCTCAAGATGCGAGGAAAATCATTGAGAAGAGATTCCAATTGAGAATACGCCTTGGGGAGCACTGCGAAGAACAATGCAAAAATCATGGAGAGAAAGGCGCCGAAAACAAGCAATACTGAAATAACTCTGGGTACGCTTCGCTCAGTGAGCATATTGACCGGCCCTTGCAGGATGAACGCAATGATCAACGACGCAATAACCGGCGCGAGAATATCCCCCCACATTAAAATCACAGCAAAGCCGATTACCAGCAGAACAGACAATACAACCGCCTGCTCATCTGAAAAATAACGGTCAATCCAAGACCGAACAATGTTTAACATAAAGATTCCAAATTAATGCTTAGTGATAAAGTAGACAAACTCATTTGCCGAATGCTCCGCTTTTAGCTCATGGGGCGTTAACGATATAAAAGCCTCAAAGTCGCGTACAGACCCTGCATCAGTCGCCATAACCTTGACGCGCTCGCCCTCCTGCATCTCGTTCAACTTGAGCTTTGCCCTTAAAAGCGGCATAGGGCAACTTTCACCGCGAGCATCAACCAAAAAATCAAAATCAACCATGTCATGTGTACATCATATTCTTAATGATTGGCCATAATAAGCGAATGCATCTAGGAATCAACGCAGCAAGTTAGTTTATTGTGTACACTTAAATTACGTTTAATATAAGTCGATACAAATGCCCTTTTTAGCACCGATTCTTTTTTTGGTTACTTTATTCGCCTCATCACTTACGCTGGCGAACAATAATCTCCCAACCCTAGGCAACGCCAGCTCAAACATCATCTCGATTGAAAAAGAGCGGCAACTTGGTAATGCCTGGCTCGCAGCCCTTAGAGGGCAAGTACAAACCTACGAACAGCCTGTCGTAGAACAATATTTAGAGCAGCTGGTTTATTCTCTCGCTCCTTATTCAGCGGTTGCCGATCGCGAGTTTCGATTTGTTGTTCTAAACAGCCCCGAACTTAATGCATTTGCCGTTCCCGGAAGCGTAGTCGGAATCAATGCAGGGCTTTTTCTGCACGCTTCATCTGAGCAAGAATTTGCATCCGTCATTGCGCACGAGCTCGCCCACCTCAGCCAACGGCACTATGCTCGACGGCTCGAACAGCAACAACTCAGCACACCACTAACACTTGCTGGCGTCTTAGCATCCGTAGTCATCGCAGCGACAACTGGAGCGGAAGCAGGAATCGCTACGCTCGCGTCAACACAGGCTCTATCCGTTGAAAAATCATTAAGCTATTCACGCCAAAACGAAGAGGAGGCTGACCGCATAGGCATCGAGACCATGTACGCATCCGATTACAACCCACGCGCGATGCCAAAAATGTTTGAACGAATGCTTAAAAATGCGCGATTGCAGGGCAATACGCCACCGGAATATTTATCAACTCACCCACTTTCAGAAAACCGCGTGTCCGACACGAGAAACCGGGCCGAGCAGTACCCTGTTAAACCCTATCAAGACAGCGTTCTTTTTCACATCTGCAAAGCGATTGTGACTGTTGACTACGCACAGTCAAAAGAACAAGCCGCTGATCTATACAAATCAATCATTTCTAGAGGGAAACATAAAAATGTCGACGCAGCTCGCTTCGGTCTTGCGTACGCTCTTCTTGAAAGCGACCCTTCCTTCTC
>NZ_LWFU01000649.1:0-5279 GCF_001635135.1 Oleiphilus sp. HI0080 | reverse complement strand
TCAGAGTTCGGGTTGTCATAAACCCAGAATTTGTATTGCGATCCATCGCTACACTTTGTACCCGGAAGTTCTACTTGTTCCCATGCGAAGTTATTTCCGCCATCCACAACATCCTCAATACCGATAGCGTGTGCGCCCATCGATACACCGGCTGCTAGCGAAAAGCCTAAGCTTGTTTTGAGAACGTGAGAAGAGAATGATTTGGTTTTTATCATTGTTTTCACCACAGTTATTAAAAGAGTTAAATTGAGTGCGGCTACTGCAACTGCGAACTACGCCACGCGACGAGTAGAGCGCAACTATCTTGCGTTTAAGAGGGCAAAAATTAGCGCTTTCGAGTTTGCTGACATCATCTGCCCCCTTTTAGCGCCAAAAACAAAAGATTGGCCGTTTTGCACACCATAGGCCACACACTCTAGGCAAGAACACAAACACAAGATCTGAAATTGGACGGTCAATGGGTGGTCGACTAACCTTTAAACACTCGTACTTACAAGCAAACCAATCCCTCTCATTGTGAATAGGCATCCAGCAATGCACACAAAGTCGCAGGAAAACGACCCAATTTTGAAACGGAATAACGTCAAAGTATTCGGCAGCGGAGACCACACGCTCATGCTTGCGCACGGGTTCGGTTGTGATCAGAAAATGTGGCGCTTCATGCTTCCCTTCCTCGAAAAAGAGTACCAAATTGTTCTGTTCGACTATGTGGGTTGCGGCCAATCTGACTTTAGTGCGTATGACAATAAGCGCTATCAAACGCTTGAGGGCTACGCGAACGATGTCATAGAGATATGCGAGACGCTTGAACTCGAGGAGGTGGTGTTTGTTGGCCATTCCGTTAGCAGTGTGATCGGTATCTTGGCCTCCATCGAGAAACCAGAGATATTCTCCAAGCTCATTATGGTCTGTCCATCGCCCTGTTTTCTTAATTTTCCTCCCGAGTATTTAGGCGGGTTTGAGAAGGAGGATCTCGAGGAGCTCATCAACCTGATGGACAAAAACTACATCCGCTGGGCGAATTATCTTGCTCCGCTGGTCATGGGGCAGGACAACGATACAACGCTCGTCAGCGAGCTGGAATCCAGTTTCTGCTCAACCGATCCCAAGTACGCAAAACCATTTGCGCAAGCAACATTCTTTTCGGACTACCGGGGCGCGCTTTCGCACGTCGTGCACCCTTCCTTAATACTCCAAAGCTCCGAGGATTCTCTCGCATCCATTGATATTGGCAGCTACATGCAGCGACATATGCCCAATTCGATGCTTTCCGTGATCAAGGCGCAAGGGCATTGCTTGCACATGACAAAACCCGAGATTGTCGCTCAGCAGTTAATGAAGTTCGTTTTGTGAATTGGAATCTCGACCTTTTTCCTTGTCTGCTTTTAGTAACGGATCTCGATACAAACCGTATTTTAGAGGGCAACGCGTATTCCGAAACGCTCTTGGAGATCCCCAAAGACAGTCTCATAGACAGCAACCTGAAAGATATTTTGACGAAAGCGTCGCTCATCTTCTTAGAGAGTTATATCCGACCGACCGTCATCGATGCGCAATCATGCATTGAGGTTCAGATAACGCTGAAAGATTCGCATCAACAAAGAATACCTGTGATCGCCAATATCCAATTGAAAGGTCGCTATTTGTACTGGTCACTGTTCTCGGCAGAGAAGCGCGACCTTTTGTACGAAGAGTTACTGGCAACCCAAAAAGAACTAGAGCAAAGTACCGAAGAGCTAATAGAACTTACCCGCGTTGATCCACTCACTAATCTGCTGAATCGCAGGGCAGCTCAATCCGATATTCAGAAACTGCTCACTCAAGTGCGCAGAAAGTTCATACCGATGGCCTTTCTCGTCGTCGATATTGACCATTTCAAAAAACTGAATGACCAGTATGGCCATGACAAAGGTGACGAAGTCTTGACCAGAAATTCAAGCATACTTCAGTCATCTAGCCGCCAAAGTGACGTTGTTGCCCGCTGGGGTGGTGAAGAGTTTTTGGTCGTGCTCTTTAATTCAGACAGAGAGCAAACATCTGCGTATTGCGACAGACTGCATCAGCGCATTAAGGCAAGCACTAACGAAGGCCCCTTGTACACCGTCAGCATTGGTGTAGCTCAGTTAACTGAAGATCAAATCGACCAGCCAAATGTGCTCGACACACTCATCAAGCAGGCAGATCAAGCCCTTTACCAGGCCAAAGCGAACGGTCGAAACAGAACAACGTTTTTCGAGCAAGCGAGCTAAGCTTAGTCCATAACACTCAACGAACAGACCAGCACCTTGGCTCTCGTTTTCTTTGCGTTCCGGCAAGCACTTCCTTCAAACACGCACCCTGAAAAAATTTCATACCCATGTAAAAAGCGGCCTGTTATTTAAGAGACAGCGCGAGGCCACGCAGGGCCGATAATCCGAATAAGCGATTAAACTCAACGACTTATAAAGAACGGTACGGTATTCGCTTCAGTCATGGGGTATTTTCGAATGAAGGATGAAGCTATGGACAACGCGTTAAATGATGCAACGCTGCAACGCATTGAAGAGTTGATCGATGAAAAGCTCTACGGATGGTTTGAAACGACCCTGACCCATATCCCCAATTTCATTGTCGCGCTTGTTATTCTTGTTGTTTTTTTTATCACCGCAAAAATCGTCGCGATGGTTCTGAGAAAAGTTTTCTACAAAGGGATGGAGTCTCATCAGGTTGCAGATTTAATGCTGACGATTATGCGCATTATCATCATCGGTCTTGGGTGTTTTATTGCACTGGATTTTTTAGGGTTGAAAGGGACCGTCACTTCACTCCTTGCGGGTGCTGGTATTGTCGGCCTGGCGCTAGGTTTCGCTTTCCAAGACATTACCGAGAACTTTATTGCCGGTGTTGCAATGGGCATCCGCAAGCCATTTCGCCCTGGTGACATCATTCAAACCTCTGAAGTCTTTGGAACAGTGAAGTACCTCAACTTTCGCAACACCATCATCGAGACCTTCTCCGGGCAGCTTGAAATCGTGCCAAACAAGCATCTATTTCGTAATGTGCTAACAAACTATTCTTACTCGGGTGAGCGTCGCATTGATGTGCCTGTTGGCATCTCATACTCTGATGACATTGATGCAGCAAGTAAGGCGATTACAAACAAGCTCAACACCCTTAACGGTGTGATTCGCCAGGACGAAACCTCTTGTTATGCAGCGGGGTTTGGAGATTCTAGTATCGACTTGGTGGCGCGCTTTTGGATTCATTACCCAGACGGAGATTACCTGAGAAAAATGCATGAAGCCGTCGCTGCCATTCATTCAGCTCTAAACGAAGAAGGCATTTCGATTCCATTTCCAATCCGAACGCTCGATTTTGCTGTAAAAGGAGGTCAAGCCTTGGATGAAAGCGTTATACAATTCAAGAAAAAAAGCCAAGCCTAGTTTGTGCTGAACGCACACCACAGGTACATTGATCGAAAACCGAATCTACTCATTTTTTAAGAGATGCTATATGAGCCAAGCCCGCACTTTTATCCACGTCAGCAATAGCGATCTGCAAACGCTATTGATGCAGCTTCCCGCAATGAAACGCTGCATTGTCACAAGTGGAAGTGAGCTTGGTTTTTGGCTCGAAGAGTGCATTGAGCTGGAGGCAAATATCGCAATCATTGATATGGATGCCGTGACAGCAAGAGAGTTATCTCAAGTGGAGTCTTTGGATAATGTCGACTTCATGTTCTTCAGCGATGGCAATCCAAATCCCGCACTCGATACACTGATGGCCAAAGGTGGCGGATATCACTTTCGAACACCGTTCAATGAAACCGCTATCAACGAAGCGTTAGAGGACTTGCTTGAAGACCATGAGCAGCGTACGCGACAAAAAACACAGGCTTTAACTAGCGACCTTGATCAATTTGGTCAATTAGTAGGTTCGCATAAATCCATGCGAAAACTGTATCGGGCCATCCGACGTGTCGCAGGCACCGATGCCAACGTATTGGTCATTGGCGAAAGTGGAACGGGCAAGGAGCTGGTCGCGAATACCATTCACGCCATGAGCCCGCGCTCCGACGAGCCGATGGTCGCAATTAACTGCGGCGCATTGAGCCCAGAACTGATTGATTCACAACTATTTGGCCATAAGAAAGGCGCGTTTACTGGCGCAACAAGCGATCACAAAGGCGTTTTTGAACAGGCAGGCAACGGCACCGTCTTTTTGGATGAGGTCACCGAAATGCCGATCGAGCAGCAAGTAAAATTACTGCGTGTTCTGGAACAAAGTGAATTCAAACCTGTCGGTAGCGAGCGAACACTCAAGACATCGGCCCGTATTATTGCAGCCACCAATCGCGATCCATTTGACGCAATGGAGAACAGCTTTCTCCGAGAGGATTTATACTTTCGACTTGCGCAGTTCCCTCTCACCGTTCCCGCGCTGAATGAGCGTGGTGAGGATGTAACAGGCCTCGCTAAGCACTTTGTCGCGTATTTGAATCAGGTGCATGAACAACACATTCAAATCGAACAGGCCGCCTTAGATTTAATTGCCGAACACCACTGGCCGGGGAATGTCAGAGAGCTGCGCCACTGTATTGAACGCGCGTTTATTCTGGCGGAAGACGCGATTACTCGCGAGAACATTCTGATACTCGCCTCAGAGACAGAAACCAATGAGGAGGTTGGCGTCCAGGGCATACCAACAGGCGTGCCACTAGAAGAAATCGAACAAGCTGCCATTGAGAAAACGTTGGAAGAGAACGAGGGCAATAAAACAGAAACCGCCGATCAATTGGGCATTAGCGTTAAAACGCTTTACAACAAACTCGACAAGTACCAAAGCGAGAGTGATAACTGAGTCCAGACGCTCGCTCAAACCAAGAACAGAACCGTTGTTATTAAGCTAATCGTCAAGAGATCGAACACTGTCACGCATGTCTGCACAGCCATCAAACAACAAAGCCGCCTCAACAAGCTCCGGCCAAGAACAGCATAACCGCCGCGTTCAGATTTGTGGCTCGTTGTTTAGCAAGCTTGGGGATGCCCTCTCAAATACCAAGGTCGTTCTTCCAGCGTTGTTTCATGCGATTGCTGCACCGACTTTTTTTGTTGGGTTGATCTCACCTATTCGTGAATCTTTCTCGATGTTGCCACAGGTTTTTCTGACCGAACGCGTCAACCGACAAAAGAAGCCTCAAACTATTTACGCGTTTGGCGCGCTTGCTCAAGCCTTATCTCTTGCTGCGATGCTGGTGGCGTTTTTAAATCTCGAAGGCTGGATTGGCGGCCTTGCCATTC
>NZ_LWFU01000648.1:0-22898 GCF_001635135.1 Oleiphilus sp. HI0080 | reverse complement strand
TACTTGTCGTCGACCACAGAATAGACCGCTCACTGAGCATTCATGACAAACTTCGTGCTTAGGCTTGACTAAGGTGCGTTAGGCGCAATGAGCATTAACCACCACGTGGGTTAACGATTGTAGCGCGCTAACCAGCGATCGAGCACATTCGCAAATTCTTGAATATCTCTTTGGCCCAAAGGCTTTGGGCCACCGCTTTGAACACCGCTGGCGCGCATCGTTTCCAAAAAATCCCGCATATTTAAGCGCTGCTTGATGTTCTCTTTGGTCAGTGCTTGGCCGCGAGTATTGATCACAGTTGCTCCTTTTGTAAGAACAGCGTCTGCCAGAGGAATATCTTGAGTGATCACGAGATCGCCAATGGCGGCCTGGTCCTCTATCAAATCGTCTGCCACGTCAAAGCCGGATGAAACCGTCAAACTTCGCACCTGGGTGTAACCTTGTGGTATCGGGATCGCATGATTGGCCACAAACGTGATCTCCACGCCTGTGCGCTTAGACGCCCTCAATAAGATTTCCTTAATCTGTTTTGGACAAGCGTCGGCATCGACCCATATCGCCGTCATAAAGACTCGCTAGCTTCAATGCGTTTAATGGAGATAATCATGCCTAAATAGGGGTGGTCAAGGTAATGAATCTCGCTATTTTTTATCCTTCGGCTTTGCTTAAAGGTAAAGGATTTTACGTTGATCAAACTTGAGCTTAGCGTTGTATCGCTTGAGCCTTCGCTTTTTGTATGAGCCGCAGGAATGAATAAGGCGCTGATTGGTGCGCGATCGTAGAAGGGTTTTTCGAAATATTCTAACAACGTACGATATCGCACGGTCTTTTTGAAATAATAATCAATATGTACTTCGGCATGCATGTAACGAGATCGTCGAATCACTAGCTGACCTAGATACGCCTCAGTGGGCTCTGAGATTTTCTGCTCGAGGTTTACTTCTTCGCCTTCAATCTGGGCGGGGGAGCAAATCCAGCTCCAAAACGGGCAATCGAAAGGGCGCGTTTCGGAACTCAAACGGATTGGTAGCGAGCGCGTATCGTTCGTTATTTGTTCTTGCCAAGCACCTTGACTCAAAACCATATACCCTTGCTCATTGAGTCGATCGGCTTGCCCCGCCAACGACAGCTGTGAAAGCGCATCCAGTCCAACTCTTTGGAGTGGCGACAAGGGCTCCGCGAGATACGGGAAAACAGTCAAATAGGCTTCAGCAGGCGGAGCGGTGTTTGATGCTTTCTCAAACTCAAGGATTGAAAGGTCTGGCGTGGCTTGTTTAAACAACACAAACTCAATCTGGTAAAGGTTCTCGGTATCCTCGGCAAACGCGAATGAAGCCAACAACGTTGCAGCGAGGAGAATCGCCGCAAAGCCCTTAAACAGCTGACTGATAATACTAAATACGTTCAACGACATGTCCTTTTGGCTTTATGAGGCTGGCTTCGCCAGTGATTTAATAAGTTCGCGGACTTCTTCGATTTTATCATCTGGTGTTGACGACTTAAGTTCAAAGCGAAGCCTATTGGCGCCTTCTAGCCGATAGATATGCGGCGCCTTTTGAACCAATTGTACAAGAGCTAGAGGATCAACAGTAGTTTGCTTGCCAAATTCAAAGCTACCACTTGTTGCCCCCGCATCCACTTTCAGTATTCCTAGCTTTTCAGCGTCGAGTTTTAGCTCAGCTTGCCGAAGCAGGTTCTTCGTTGGCTCGGCTAACAAACCAAAGCGATCAATCATTTCGACTTGAAGGTCTTTTAACTCACTGTACGAACGACAGCTTGCAATGCGTTTGTAGAGAACAAGTCTCGCATGTACATCGGGCAAGTAATCTTCAGGAATTAAGGCCGGTATGCGTAGGTTAACTTCCGTGCCATGCATGCTCTCCTCAAGATCAAGTTCGCTACCATCTTGCAGAGAACGAACGGCTTGTTCTAGTAGTTCCATGTAAAGTGAGAAACCAACACTTTGGATCTGCCCGCTCTGTTCTTCGCCCAGTAATTCACCGGCGCCGCGTATTTCCAAATCATGCGTGGCGAGCATGAACCCGGCACCGAGGTCTTGTGCTGCCGAAATTGCCTCAAGCCGTTTCTCTGCATCTCGTGTTAAACGTTTTTCAGCCGGAGTGAGGAGATACGCATAGGCTTGGTGATGTGACCGTCCAACGCGACCTCGTAATTGATGAAGTTGAGCAAGTCCAAATTTATCGGCCCGATCAATGATGATGGTATTGGCATTTGGTATGTCAATGCCCGTTTCAATAATGGTCGAGCAGACAAGTACATTAAAGCGCTGATGATAGAAGTCCGACATAGCTTGTTCGAGTTCACGTTCGCGCATCTGGCCGTGCGCAAAACTCACCCGGCTTTCGGGAACAAGTTTTTGCAGATACTCAACTTCCTTCTCTATATTTTTTACGTCGTTAAACAAGTAATACACTTGCCCGCCTCGTAATACCTCACGAAGCACAGATTCGCGAATAAGCGCATCTTGTTTTTGTCTGACGAACGTTTTAACCGACAGTCGTCTTGCCGGTGGTGTTGCAATAATCGATAGGTCTCGAACACCACCCATCGCCATGTTGAGAGTCCGAGGAATTGGGGTGGCGGTCAGCGTCAGAATGTCGACCTCTGCCCTTAACGCTTTGAGCTTCTCTTTTTGCTGAACCCCAAAGCGATGCTCCTCGTCAATGATCAGCAAGCCGAGGTTTTTGAACTTAATATCACCTTGAATTAACTTGTGCGTACCGACGAGTATATCTACGTCGCCATCTGTAACGCGCTTGAGGATTTTATCTTGCTCTTTAGCGGTCTTAAAGCGAGAGATGAGTTCGATATTAACTGGCGAATCAGCAAAGCGGTCACGAAAACTTTGGTAGTGCTGCTGGGCGAGAAGTGTCGTCGGCACCAATACTGCGACTTGCTTGCTAGAGTAGCTTGCGATGAACGCAGCACGCATCGCCACTTCCGTTTTGCCAAACCCTACGTCGCCGCACACTAGGCGATCCATCGGTTGAGTGCGCGTCATGTCTTGTACAACGGCATTAATCGTCGTTGCTTGATCAGGCGTCTCTTCAAACGGAAAGCCCGCACAAAATGCTCTATATGACTGACCAGGGTGGTCGTATTTAAAACCTTCTTTTGCGGCGCGTTTGGCATACACTTCTAACAATTCCGCGGCGGTATCGCGAATCTTCTCAAGCGCTTTCTGTTTGGCAGTGCTCCATTTTTCGGTACCTAATCGATGTAATGGAGCGAGTGCTTCGTCCGTCCCGCTATAACGGGATATCAGATTCAAGGAGGCTATTGGCACGTAGAGCTTTGATCCGCCAGCGTACTCGAGCGTTAAAAACTCATCGGTCATACCGTCGACACTGATGGTTTCGAGGCCGCGGTAACGACCTACGCCATGATCAATGTGGACGACAGGTGCGCCGATGCGTAACTCGGTGAGGCTTTTAATGAAGTTGTCGTGATTGTCGCTAGTAGAAGATCTGCGACGGTTTTGACGGACAATCTGGCCAAATAGTTCCGTTTCTGTAACGACTGCTAACTTTGACTCAGTGGCGATAAATCCATGCTCAAGCGCGCCGACCGTTAAGGTGAGAGTACCTCGATCATCCGCTAAGGGCCAAGACGTCGCCTGTTGAAACGATAAATTATGATCTTTGAATAAATCTTGAATAGATTCGCGACGGCCTGCGCTTTCGGATACAACCACAATCTGTCCATCGAAGCTTTGAACAAACTCTTGAATACGAAATGCGGGAATATCCAAGCGATCATCAATGGCGAGATCGGGCAAGGTGGATAACGACGCATGATGCGCATGGGTAGAGCGCTGCCCATCGTAATCTAACTCCATGCGGGCATACTCGTTGACGCTTGAAAAGCATTCTTCTGACCCTAGAAACAGCGTATGGGGAGCAAGAATCGGCCTTTGTATATCGTAACGGTGATCTTCGTAGCGTTCGTTGATTTCCTTCCATACATGCTCAAGGGAGTCGTTTAACGTAGCGTCATGGATGATTTGCGTATTCGATGGCACGTAGTCAAAAAGTGACGCCATATGCTCAAAAAACAAGGGTGAGTAATACTCAATACCGTGCGGTTTGATACCGTCTTTAATATCTCTAAGAATTGGAGAGCTAAAACTGCGTTCGTCAAATGTGTCTAGCCACCGATTGCGAAACGCCAACCTCGATGCCTTATCCCAGGGAAACTCGAAGCCAGGAAGCATTGTGATCTCTTCGTGCTTTTGTTTTGACCTTTGCGTTTCCGGGTCAAAGCTACGTAGGCTGTCGACTTCATCATCAAACAGCTCGATGCGAATTGGCTCGGATGAGCCCATTGGAAAGACATCAAAAATCGATCCGCGCACGGCATATTCACCATGCTGGAAAACGGTATCGACTAGGCGGTATCCAACTTGTTCCAGTGCACGACGATAACTATTTGCATCGAATCGCTCACCTATTTTGATTGCAAGAGTATTCGCCGTAATAAATTCTGTGGGCGGAAGCCGCTGTACGAGCGTTGATACCGGAACAACAAGACAGCCGCTATTCATATTCTTGAGTGCCGACAAGGTCTTTAAACGTTCTGATACGATATCTTCATGCGGCGAAAAACTGTCATAAGGAAGCGTCTCCCAATCAGGAAGCAGGAATACCGACTCGCCTTGTTTTTCCCCCATAAAAAACCGAAGTGACTTTACGAGTGCGTTTGCCTGCTGCGTATCTTTGGCAATCACTAAGCTAAAGTGGGTATTGTTGGCTTCCAATACTTGGCTTAGAAAGAAGGGGAGGCCCTCCTTTATGCAAGAAACACGCATTGCTTTGCCGCTGTTGTTAGAAAATATGTCTTTCGGGATAGAGAGCGCTGTCATGGAAGCTTCAGATACTTAAGGTTAGTGGGCTAAAACGAAGTGTTGCATTAAACAGTGCGTAACACTTCGCCCAAAAAACGGTAACGATGTACCAAATAAAGGCAGGCTATCGAGCGTATTCGCGCTTCAAGTAGTCTACGATGTCGGCCGATTCAAATAGGGCGGCTCCGGTGTTCGGATCCTCGAGATAGGGCACCTGTACGTTACCATGTTGCTTGTGGAATGCCTCTCGTTTTGAGTTCTTGATTGGCTCGTATGGTCCTATGTTCAAACGTAGCTTGGCTGGTCCCATATCGGCGCGCTGCTGCTTACCAAGGTTGATCAACAAGTATGGAAGTTCGAGCTCGCATAACAACTCGCGAACAATTCGAGAAAACGGACTAGATTCAAAACTATATAACACCAGCGGTTGAGCGGCAGGCGAAGATGCACGCGCCTTTGATCCCGCGTTTAAGCGAAGCAAAGAGCTCATGCGTGAAGTCCTCAGCTTTTTCGCCGAAACGCGCATACTCTGAGGTACTTCGCATTGCTTATAGGTCTTGTAGAGGTGAGAGATAATCGCTTCCGCTCCGACTAATCGATCGTCGGAATTGGAATCAAAAAGTGCTGGAAGTTGATCTGATCCAGCATCTTTTTGAAGCTGGCGAATATTACGACCGCCGATAGGGCACGGCATGATCATTACGTCTAGATTTAACCCCGTCAACGCTTCCCTGACCAGTCTGCACTCAGGGTCGCCCTCTCGGTCAAACAGATATAAGGTGCCTGCAGGCTGAAGCTGTGCATGCGTACTGGATGTTCCCCGCCAGCCACGAACAGAGGAGGCGAGTGTTGAGTTCAGGATATTAACGAAATGACGCATAAGTCTAGTAGATCCAAGGAAAGTTAGAACAAAGCAATGAAGGCATTATACGTTTGCAAACGGCAATGAAAAGTGTGCAGAGCAACAATCACTTATTCGTCACCGTAATGCTCTACAGAAGCAAATAATTGCTGTGCTAAAGTGGCGATGTCGACTCGAGGCCCGTCCACCTCATATCGACGTTCGATTTCAACGCTTACCAATATGTTCGAAATATGACGGTGAGGGCAAATCAACCCGACTGTATCAACAAGCGCAGGCCCGGCGTTGTTGCGGCCGCGCCAATCCTCGCTATGAGAAGAATAGGCGACACACAAATCGCCATACTCATGGGCTTCCCATTCTTGATGGTCATGCAAGATGACGCCGTCAGGGATAATTTCTTTTCGTTTCGCTTTCAATAATGCCTCTAAGTGGGCTTGAGAACTTCGAAACATGCCCTGTCTAGGGCCGCGGTTAACGCCAGCTGTAATAACATAGCTGTCGTCGAAATTTAGTTGGCTCAACCGAATGCGACTGCCGGTGCCATAATCGACAGCAAACCAGGACTTACTCGTGGGAACTACTAGAGAAATGGCTGGCCCATCAACACGCTGGCCCGGCTGGATATTCGTTCGGTCAAATTTCGTCGCGCACGCCGAAAGACCTAGGACAATAAGTGGCAATAGAGCGCTTAGAAAGAACTTGCGTAACATCGTTATTATTATGCTGTTAAGAGAGTTCTTATGCTGCCACACTGCAGCGCGCTTTTCGAGTGAAAGCACGCTAGCAGTGTCTTGTGCACTATTTGAGTTCAGGGTTGTCGGAATAGGGTGGTTGACCACTCACGCTCTCAGGTAGATCAATGACTTTAGGTCGACGACGTTTGCGCGTCTTAGCGGGTACCATGCCGCGCATAACCTCCATGCGTCCAAAACAGAGCAGCTTATCTTCCGGCTCTAGTAGCCTGTCTTTTCTGGGGTTAGGGATCACTTTTGCTCCCCTGTAAAGGGTGAGAACGTTCACGTCCTGTTCTTGAAGCTGTGTTTCGAGTATGGTTTTGCCAACAAAATTTGAGCCTTCGGGAATGTAAATTTCACCAACGCCGTAGCCACGACTAACGGTCAACCGTTGACGCACGTCGATTTCCGGGAAATCAACTTGTGCCGCGATGTAGTCGATGATCGCGCCGGCGACATCAAGGCCGGTGCACGTTTCGATACCTTCAAGCCCAGGCGAAGAATTTACCTCCATGATCTGAGGGCCACTCGCGCTTTCGAGCATATCGACGCCGGCCACTGTCAGCCCCATTATCTGCGTCGCGCGAACCGCGGTGTCGATATAATCTTGTGAGAGCTCAACGGCCTCGGCAATTCCCCCACGGTGAACATTGCTCCGAAACTCTTGCCCCTGAGCGACTCGTCGCATCGCGGCAACAACACGATCACCCACCACGATCGCACGAATGTCTTTGCCCTTACTTTCGGCAACAAATTTTTGAATGAGAACATTTTGTTTTTGGCTTTGAAGTAACTCAATAATCGACTCGGCCATATTCACAGTCTCAGCCAAAAGTACACCGATACCTTGAGTACCTTCGATAAGCTTGATAATGACTGGCGCTCCGCCCACGCGTTCTATTGCCGGAAGAACATCTTTTTTATCGCGTACAAATGTGGTCTTAGGTATGCCGATATGATGCCGGCTCAACAGCTGCAAACTTCGAAGCTTATCGCGTGAGTTCGCAATACCATGTGCCGTGTTAGCACAGAATACATCCATCTCTTGGAACTGTCTGACTACCGCTGTTCCAAAATACGTAATGGAGGCACCTATTCTCGGGAGGACAGCGTCGTAGGTGCTTAGCTGTTTTTGACGAAAATAAAGATCAGGATTACCACGATCCAAGTCAATCGCAAACTTCAGGGTATTCAGAACCTTTACGTTATGTCCTCTCTGTGTTGCTGCTTCGCGCAGACGCTGTGTACTGTAAGACTTTGGTCCACAGGAGAGAATAGCAAGCTTCATAGCAGGTTACCTTTGGTGATTATTTGGTACGTCTAAGCGCAAGTAAGGAAGGCGTTGAACGAGTTGATAACATTGCTCCGGTATAGGGACAGTTGCAACTAAAAATCGCACCAACATAGATAAAGTTAGTGGGCAGTGGGTGCCCTGAAAAACGCGCACATCGAAATAATCTCTTTATTAATAAAAGCATTTCTATGCCAAGTTTTAAAGCTGATATAACATCATGAGGTTGACTCGAATCTGCAGCTGAACATAGCAGAAATACTCCAGCAAGAGCGAGCAATGAAAGCCAGTTACGAGCAAACACGTTCTTTGCAATTAGGAGTTTTATAATGGATAGCCTTATTATTGGCGGTCAAGAAATAGAAAAGGGAAAGAGCTACAAGCTTGAGCTCCCCTTAGTGAGTTTGTACACCTCAAGCGAGGCGAAAATACCCGTATTTGTTCGCCGCGGGAGAATGGACGGTCCAACGCTTTTTATCAGTGCGGCGATTCATGGCGATGAGCTAAACGGCGTTGAAATCATCAGTCGCATTATTAATCACACCAATATCAAGAGTATCCGCGGCACGTTGATTTGCGTTCCTTTCGTGAACCCTTACGGTGTGGTCAATCAGACGCGTTACCTTCCCGATCGACGAGATCTAAATAGATCTTTTCCCGGTTCAAAAAGGGGCTCACTGGCTGCACGAGTAGCGCATACATTTTTGAATGAGATCGTTAGTAAGTGCGACTATGGGATCGATCTTCATACTGGTGCAATTCATAGAAGCAATCTTCCGCAGATTCGCGCCAACATAAATGATGAAGTAACGCTGCAAATGGCAAAGGCGTTTAACGTGCCTGTTATCTTGAACTCCGACTTGCGAGACGGCTCTCTGAGAGAGGCGGCGGTGGATCATGGCGTTAAAATACTTTTATACGAAGCAGGAGAAGCCCTTCGATTTGACGAGGTGTCGATAAAAGCCGGTGTACGCGGAATTATGAACGTACTGCGAAGTCTCCAAATGCTACCAAACAAAAAGGCACAAACTAAACAAAGTGTGCCTTATATAGCTCAAACGAGTAGCTGGCTTCGCGCTCCCGAGAGTGGCTTCGTCGTTCATCATAAGCGCTTAGGTGATCAGGTAAACGAAGGCGATATTCTTGCATCCATTAAAGATCCTTTTGGCGTTATTGAGGGCAACATTTTAGCGTCAGAGACTGGGGTGATTATCGGTAAGCAAAATATACCGCTCGTTCATGAGGGAGAGGCCGTTTATCACGTAGCCTACTTTAAGAAAACGGAAAAGGTCGTTGCAAGTGTCGAGGCGATGGAGATGGTTTTCAATAATTAGCGGCGTTTGGCTTGCGTTATCAAACGCTGTGATGCCGCGTACGCAAATACCTCGCAAATACTAAAGGTACTTAAGTACTTAACTATTCTAAGCTTCGTCGGGCTCCTCTGAGAGCCTAAGGCCACGCTTTAGGTATGTCGATAGATCGATGTTAAAGGCGCCGTTAGGGTAAAGATCTTTGATTAAGACAGGTCTTCCGTCGGCGTCTTTAGGATCTGCGGCAAGATCAATGATGCGCTCTCGACACGCCTGACCTTTGGCATCCCGAACGACAAGTACTTTGGGCTTTAAACGGTTAACATTGTTCGAGCGCACTATAATACCGACTTCTCCGGTGGTCAGCTCAGCAATATGGCCGTTGGGGTAGATGCCAATCATCGCAATGAAGCGCTCAGCAAGCGCCTCATCAAAACATGTCCCCTTACCATCGTAGATAATACGCAGTGCTTCAATCGAAGAGCGGGCCTTTTTGTAAACGCGTTTCGATGTGATGGCATCGTATGCATCGACTATCGACACAATGCTCGAAAACTGTGTAATTTGATGACTTGAAAGACGTCTTGGATATCCTAGTCCATCGGGCCGTTCATGGTGCGCATGCGCGGCATCGATCGCGGAGGCAGGCACGCCTTTTTGACTGATGAGAATGTTTTTCCCATGCACTGTATGGGATTTCATGATCTCGAACTCTTCGTCGGTAAACCGTCCGGGTTTGTTAAGTATGCTGTCCGGTATTTTTGCCTTGCCGACGTCATGTAAAAAACCACAAACGCCCAACTCTTCTAATTCATATTCCGCAAGCCCTATTAAACGACCAAGAGAGACGGATAATACACAAACACGCAAACAATGCTCTGCAGTATACTCATCCGCATTCTTAATGAGCGATAACCAACGCATTGCCTCAGGATTTCTTAAAATGCTGTCAACCACGTCTTGAACCGTCTCGGTCACATCTTTCATATCGAAAGTCTTACCGAGCCTTACAGAAAGCATGATGTTGTTGATCATGTGCTTTGAGTCTTTGTAAGCAACTGCAGCCCGCTCTAACTCTCGATGTGCTGGTAGCTTATTAACGTAGGTGATTTTTTCTTTTTGTACTTTATGTACTCGTGTTTTGCCTTTCGGCAACTCAACCGTTTTTAGCTCAGTGACAAACTCTTTCTTTGCTTGAATAAAGACCGTTTTGCAGACACTTTGAATCTCTTGAATGTCTTGTTGGTCGTAGACATAAAAGCCTTGGTAGATAAACGGCGAATCCTCCCAAGGACAATCCAATTTTGCGATGTACATGCCCGGTGTGAGCTGAGTTACCGGAATTTCGACCAAAACTTTTGTCATTTCGCGTTATCACTTGTCCATTGTTAGTTGGTTAGGGGGCGAGACCGCCAAGCACCGTATCTACTTTTAACGGGTTAATATTTTAATAGCTACGATTGATAAGAAGCGCTAAACAAACGAATACGACACACGGTATCAAGAATCTCTGGGTTAACGCTAGAGCGCTACGTTTGATTATACAATCTAACGGCGGGTGTATGAGTATCGCCAATTAATCGTATGGGGCTTGATACGTGTTCGGAAGTGTAGGTAACGAAGCGCAGGTAGCGATGCGCTTGAGCGTAAAAAGCAAGCGCATAGACCACGCTTTCACTCTGAGAATAGATCTGAGGTGATGGTCTAAATTACAATTTAAATTGAGATGTCGCATCATTCAGAGACTTCGAAGTAGATAATAAGTCGTCCGCGACCGCAGCCACTTTTTTGAACGCAGAATCCGTTGTTTCGGCCGAGTCATACATACTGTTGATTATTTCGCTCACGCTATTTACCACAATGCTTTGCTCTTCGGTCGCTGATGCAATCGTTAGACTCATGCCGTTCACGTCTTCGATCTTTGACTTAATTTGGTTGAGCGCATCACCGGTTTCTACCGCTTGTTGCTCTGTTGCAAGCGACTGTTCTTTTGCAGAGTTCATGGCTAGAACAGTATCGGATGCACTATAAAAGCCACCGCCAACTGAAGCGAAGCCATTAATATTTATATCGGCGAGCGCAGGAACAGAGGTGCACGCTACTGCCACTGCTAACGCTGTATGTTTGAATTTTAATGTCATCTATGCCTCCTCAAGGCTTATTGAATTAAGCCATATTATTAGTGCGTATACTTATAGGCGATAAAACAGATGCTGCAAGAAACGTATCGGCTGTTTTGCAAAATAGAGTTGGGATGACGTGCATAGCCAAGGGCAGTTCGAATAAGTCGCATCAAAGAAGTCGCATCGAACAAAGCGTGCTTAACGAACATCAATGCAATACATATTATCTTATCGGTAAGAGCGCTGAATTCTGAGGCATCAATCTGGATCGACCAAAACAGGGGAGGTTTTGTGCTGCTCTTTGTCTCTCGTTTTCTGCGGGCAACTGGCGATCTTGCCCGGACTTTATCTTTTGTCCAAGATACGGTTATCGCGCTTTAACGGTCTAAGGCTTAGAATCGTACCTAGCACAATCGAGTTACGAGCTGTGGTAGTTGCTAATATGAGTTAGCGTGCGCGAGAATCCTTTGTCGTTCATGTTCGAAAACCCGCGTCTCGAGTTGAAAGTAAGGCAGCGAATGTCCGTACTATCAACATTCGGCGGTAAGACGAAAGAGCGTATGTATGCTTAGAGCCTTGATAAGTCATTGCCGGTTGCCTGGCTTTTAATGCGGTTTATAATCGTTAAGAGGCTCAACATAATCGACGGATATAGGTGCGTGTCTTTGGCGAGGTGAGATTGAACAGTAACATGTGATCGCAACCATACAGCGCAACTTATCTTCAGGGTTTTTCTTGGAGCTTATCTTCTGGGCTTAGCTTGTGGGCTTAGCTTACGGGCTTAGCATCAAGAAGTTTCGAACAGGCACTCCGGTCTGTATGTGTGCTAACCGCGAGTATCGAGATATTTGGCTAGCGAACGCACAAGTTGGAAGTAAGAGCTGACAATGTATGGGTTTTATTTCTTGGAAAAGTGCTTACCCACGACTTTTCAACGCAACGACTTTTAATATCAATGACGCTTCAACGAAAGCGCTCATGCACACGGCCTTGACGTATCGTTTGAGCTTATCGAGTAAGATTATGTTTCTTCAAATAAAGTTTTCAGCTTATCTCATTGCCTTCTTCGTGCTGACTAGTTCGACGCTAAGCCAAGCGTCAGAAGATGCGGGTTGGTCTGAGTTTTCGCACACAGCCATGACGACCCGTATCGAGCTCGTGTTTTGGTTCGAGGATCCATCTAAGGCGAAGCCGATTGCCGATCGAGTGTTTGCTAGCTTTGATGAGATCGATCGAACCATGAACCGATATAACGAAGACTCTGAGCTGTCTTTCGTGAACACGAATGCCGCAATTGCGCCGGTCCGTGTTTCTGATGGCCTGTTTGCTGTGTTATTCGAAGCACAAAAGGTAAGCCAGTTGACTGATGGAGCATTTGATATCAGCTTCGCATCGGTTGGCTACCTTTATGACTTCCGCAGGAACGTACAACCGACCGAAGCGATGTTAAGCGCATCAATCGACAGTGTGGACTATCGAAAGATTACACTCGATGAACTATCAAAAACCGTGTCTTTACAAAGCAAGACGATGCGGTTGGACTTGGGAGGTATTGCGAAAGGTTATTCGGTCGATCGCGCTGTTGAAATATTGAAGCAGGCTGGCGTTAAAAACGCCAGAGTCAGCGCTGGCGGTGATATGCGACTGCTTGGAGACAAACGGGGCAAGCCTTGGGTGGTGGGAATACGCGACCCACGTGTAAAAAGCGACAATGCAGTGGTATTACCGTTAGAAAACGTTGCGATTTCAACGTCTGGTGATTACGAGCGTTTTTTCGTAAACGAAGAGGGGACGCGAGTACATCATATTCTTTCGCCAAAAACCGGCAAGCCTGCAAAGGGCATTCAAAGCGTGACTATTCTCGGTGAACACGCAACGCAAACAGACGCGCTTTCGACGGCTGTGTTTATTCTTGGCTTAGACAAAGGCCTTGCATTGATTAATAGCATGCCTGGTATCGATGTTATTATTTTGGATGAGCATCGGAGAATGCATTACTCAAGCGATTTGACCTCACCTTCAAAGTAACGCACACCAACCTATACAATGACCCCGCCGGATATGGAACTTAACTGGCTAAATCCAATAAGGCTGTCTTGCAGAGTGCTGTTCCCAAGCCCGTGCCCTGCAAACGTGGTTCCAAAGCTCCCTTGTTCGCCATGCAACGCCATATAGTTCAACAGCACTGTCTGAACAAGCAAGTTAACATTGTTCGCTGCAGGTGTTGCGGCTGTTTCAACTGAAGCATCTGAACGCATATAACCAATTTGATTTCGGATTGCTACCGGGCGAGAGCCTGGATTGTATACCAAGTAAAACGACGCAGCTGTAGATTGGTTGTCTCCCGTCCACTCGCCTTTGCCTGCGCCATCAACGCTATTATCGATGCGTCCATTACTTGCCACAGACCCATCAGAGCAAACGTAAATCATCAGCGGTACACCAATGCGCGCCGCATACTCAAGACAAGCCCCCATACAACGCCCAGCGCGTAAATCACGTCGCTCACCCGTACCTCGCTCACCGGTGTGATAGTCGAAACCACCCATGGTGACCGTTCCGGCTCCCGCAAAACCATTCACGACAAGCTTCATTACCGATGCTGTTTTACGGAATTCACTATCACTGTTAAATTCAGCTGTTGAGAAGATTCCCCCTGGGCCGACAATATCAGTATCTGCAGCCGGATCTAGGGTGCTAGGGTTGCCAAAACGATCCGCAATATCAGCGCTTTTTACATATCCGCAACGCACCAAATCCTTCACTACGTCATTCGCCGTAATGTCGCTGTAAGCGTTAACCTGATTCATCTTCTGATCACTAATGCGTTGTATCGACTCCATTACCGCAACAGCATCGCTTTGATCCAATAGACCTACAAGGTCACCCACATCAACCAACCCGCTGACATCGCTTGGTCGGTCAACTTTGGTTGGTCGAACTGAGCTATCCATAAGATCCATTGGCGACATTGAATTACCGCCCGAATCAGAGTTTCGGGAGCCGATCAGGCTCAGCAGTGAGCCATCAGCGCCTGCTTTGTAGATTCCATACATTGGGTTGTGTGGATTATTCCCGGTGTCATTCTCAGAGCGGGCCGGAATCACCGCACCATTGATATTCGCTTGGGTGCCTGCCGACGCTTTCTCTTGGATACCCCTTAAAAAAGCGCTGTCAGAATGGAAAGCAATTCCCAAATCTTCGTTAACGTGAGTGCCCGACGCCGTATTCATATTTGGCGCGCCAGGAATCATATCGGCAGGCAAACCGAGCTTGCTATATCCTGCGGTCGATAGGAAATCTTGCTGGCCTCCTTGTCGTCCGACCAATACGTTTGATCCAGCAATATTGGCGCCCCCTGCTAGATCAAAACAAATAAAGGGGATCTTTCCGGCCCCCTGCGTTGCAATGCCACATGACGCTTTGAGTGCTTCTAAGTCTGACGACAACGCACCATATGCCTTGTTAGGGTTAGCAAACAAGCTCAATGCGGATGTGCCAACCACGGCAGCGCCTCCGGCCATAAAACCCTGAGATATAAACTCTCTGCGTGTGCGAGGCCTGCTGTGATCGCTATGAAACAAAGGGCTGTCTAGGTCTTGCGCTTTTTTTCGTGCAGTCTTAATTAACATGTTTTTCTCCTAATCACGTGATGGTCGCTATTGCACGAGTATGACGGCACTACCGAGAACGGCTGCACAGCTTGCTTTGACTATAGTTTCTGTTCGATCGCTTGCGCATGAACCGCCACAAGACGTCAGAATATCCACCAGATCATTGAGCTCATCTTCAATGTCCGTGTCAGATGGTTGGGAGGTTAGTGTTTCACCCACCATGTTGCTGAGTAGGGGATCGAAAATATAGCTACGCTTGGTGGGGGTATCGAACGCCACGTTAGCCGCAGCACTAAAGTCAAAACTGGGGAAGTAGCTACTGCGCAGGCTGGTACTTTCGACCAAGGCGTCACAATACTGAATCGCAAGCTGCGTGATTGCCATCTGATGTGCTGATACAAAACCGTCGATGCTTTCAGTGGTAGGCATTTGTTGACGCACAGTCGTGAATGTTGCCTCTACGTTTGAGGTTGTAAGCGGTACCGTTGTAACCGCCGACATCGTTGCATTTATCTCATCAAAGGTTTTTAGGCCAATGTCAGGAGACGTAGGCAGGTCTGAAGGCGTGGCAGGGCTAGGGACAGCCGGTTGAGAAAACGCATTTGCATTCCCGTTAATATCTTCAAAGCTCAAAAAGAACTCGTCGCTCTCCGGGCCCAACTCTAAGGGAATGATGGTACCGATGGTCGATAATGTCTGACGGCCATTTATGTAGTCGGCATCGTTTAAATAGACGCTCAATCTCTCAAACGCCTGCCCAACAGGCGCCTCTTTCGCGTTAATACCAATACGCATGCCATCTATATTGATGTTTGGCAGCGAGACCTCAGGGTCTAAGCTAGTAAAGAACGGTTCGACGAATAAATAACTGTATTCGTCGAACTGGCTTACCTCAAAAACGATGAACGCGTCGTCTACGCCGATCAAATGAGAAATGCTAAAAAGTAAGAAGAATTTCTCACCAACACCAACTTCATAGTTCTGTTGAATCTGCTCTGCTGTAAGCGCTCTGTTGTGCACTGCAACCATGCGGAGAGAGCCCTGCCACAATGAGTTTCCGTCCGTTTCATTCCCAAGAACAAACGCAAAGCTGTCATCCCAGTCGCTCAATTGCCCGGCATCCTCAGGGTCAAGATCTTGTGTATATTCTCCGTTCACATAGATTTTGCGTCCCTCTCCGGGATTGAAAGTCACGACAACATGTTGCTGGGTTGCTTGTAGACGTTCATCTTCATCAGCCGTCGAAAAGGCTTCGTTTTGGTTTGTTGTGCTGCTGCGCTGCAAAACGTCGTAGTTGTATAGGGTCTGCCCAAGCGCAACATTACGTGAAGTTTCGGAGCCCGAGTAACTTACAATCCGCGCGTTTTCTTGCGTGACATTATTTGGAATAACCCAGGCTTCTATGCTGTATTCATTGGTCGCGGTAATCAGGCTATGCAGTTTGCGACTCGAGGTGGTAGTGGCTTGTGCTTTGCCATTAGGCACGTTGATGTTGGTGTCTTCATCGGTATACGCTGAACCAAAACGCAGACCCCAGCCGCCTACCCATTCGACATTGCCGCTGAGAGTCAAATTCAAAGCGGGTTCGATTCCGCTTGTGTCGTAAGCAACGGCACCTTCACCAGTTTTGAATTCAAACTGCGCGATCACGTTATCTTCTATGCGGCCTCCAGTATTTGCGGCTATTCCATCCTCGATGAGTGCAAGCGCCTTACTGGTTTGTAGATTTGAGTCAATATCGTTTCTTGGTACACTGCTCGCAAAATTGTCGATAGCCGTTTCCATCTCGTTGGATGATGTTGTGCAATCACCATTCCAGCAGTTGTGAAATTCGGTTCTTAAGCGTTGAACTAGCCTTGATGCGGAGGGCGTTTCCAGATTGATTCGCGATTGCGCAGCAGCATAGGAGACGTCAATATCGCTACTGCCAATAAAGGGAGTTTGCTGTCCTTCAACATGGCAATTACTGCAGTAGGTTTCGAGCAACGCATGAACACCAGTAAAGCCAGAGCTATCAGCTGGGAATGTCTTTGTTTGCCCTGGGTCTTTTATTTGTGGAGCGCGCAGCACGATCTCAGTTTGCGCGCTGGCAGAACCCCCAGCCCAGTTTTCTATGTAGCTTGTAAGCGTATCAGCGCAGGCGCTATCGCTTGCGAGCCAGCAGTTGTGTCCGCCACCTACTTTTGTGACCATTAATGAGGTCGCCGCGTCGGCAAGGTTTACGATAGTATTTGCCGCGCCATAAGCGAGATTAATGTCATCGTCTCTCACGAAGGTCGGAGATTGCCCGCCGGCGCCATGACACGCTCCGCATCGATTACTGCTTACCAAGTTATCCCAGACATTGAGCTTAAAATTTTGCACGTCAGTCGTCGACGGTGCAGGACCGTCATAATTGGCGCTTTGTACGGTAAAGGTATTCGGGTTTTCAAGAGTAGATTCGCCCGAACCGCAGCCTGCTAACAGTGCGAAAAACAGCGTGGCGAAAAGTGCTTTACCATTCACATGAGTGTGGCTGACAAGGCGAGATTTGTTGATTGTACTAACGCGTAGATGGGTCATAGCTTAAGGCCCCATGCAGTAGACAGCGGATTCAGCAAACACTTGCTTTAACTTGTAGCCGCTCGACTTAAATGAATTAACCATGGAATCGACTTGATTTCGATCTGCCGTGTCAGACGGTGGTCGTAAGCACACATTTTCAAATACCTTCTTCACTTGGCACTGGGCGAACGCTTCAGAGTGGGCAAGTTCTTGTCCCATTGATTTAGCACCCATGCCGGTTCCGCTAAGCCCTGCATCCCAACCGAGAATGCTGTTCTGCCCCTCGCGCCAATAGTTATCCCATTGGTCAGTCGATGTAACATAACCGTATTCGAACGTTGTTGAATTAATTCGATACTTACCTTGAACGCGCTCTCCCGTTTCCGCATCAACACTGCCCACTGCGTTGTACACCATCCGTCCAAATAGGCCGTTCGGGTCTGTCGCTGCGTCGTATTCATAATCGTAGTAAGCGAATGATTGAGACATCGGGTCCATTCCGGCATGGCAACCAATACAATTATTCAAGAAGATTTTGCTATCGCCACCAGGGCTGCGTGAAACATCTTGTCGGATTCGATCAGGAGGGCGAGTGGTGTCGTTCACTTGCTCCAAGTCATTGCACAAGTGGTGCAGCATTGTGAATCGGAACATTGCTCTGTTTGTCCCACCGCTGAAATATGCTTGTGCGGCAGCTCTCGTAGTCATTACGCCCGCGGTCGCATCGCTAGGTAGACCGTTAACGCTCGATTGAGTTGTACGAACCAGAAAGTCTTTTAAGCTCGCATCGCTTGCCTCAAGCTCTTCGTAGTGATCATTATCCGTATTAGAGTAGGGTGTCAGCCCGAGACTCGCATCACCCACATAAACAACGTTGTCGTAGAGTACTGTTCTAAAGTCTCGCTCTTCAAGTACGAGCCCGATGACGGTCGCGGTGTAGTCATTTAGAGGGACTGCATTGTCCATCGCCTCATTGGTCCAAGGCGCGGCAAAGTTTTTAAGCGTGACATTGTAGAAGCTCTTGTGCTCTAGAGCGCGTTCAGCTGCAAGGTCAGCATTTCCTGAGCCGATCTGCGTCGCCATGTAGTCCAAATCACTCGCGGAAGGTGGAACCCCTGCGATACGTTCATGGAGACGTTTTGCTTGCTCTCTATCGCCTGCGATCGTCATGACACTAATACTCATCATAACGGCTGAAGCTATAAAAGCTGGTAATGTTCTCTTTATAGGTTTGAAGATTCTCTCAGAGACCTTCATGATGCTGATCCTCATACTACCCATGATCAAGAACCAAAGCGGTCCTTATCGTGTTGTTTTAAACAGTCTAGTTACTAACTTCCGAAGCGAGTGAGCGGCACTTCACACGCTTACATAGCGTTACTGACGAGTTACCGAAGTGCTGTGGAGAGAAGATCTTTTGGGCACATACTTAAAAACATCTTTAAGCCCAAGCTCTTATAAGCGCACGATTATGTTGAAGTGGAATGCAAAAGTGAACGACTCGGATTTAACATTTATTAACCTAGCGCGAGTCAATGCTGGTGTTCGCTTGGTTGCGCTTGGCGTTTTACTTGCGCTTTTGAGTGCATGTGGTGTCGGAACGAGTTCTGGTAGCAACATCGCTTTTTGCCCACTTGTCGAGGAAGGCGCGGTTGCATTTGTTAAGCGCCCATTGCAATACGATGACAACAACCCTGAAATGTTATTGGCAGATGACCTTCGAGAACCTCAAGAATTCCGGCCCGGCGGACGGCTATTTATCAAGGGAAGTGCGCTGCCAAGTGCACAGGCAGTTGACGTAACAAGTGCAGTATTTTCCGACAGCGCATTTCTGAATGATGACGGTGCATTGCTTTATGACGTTAAAGATTTAACTGTTTCCTATGATGGTACAAAGCTCGCTTTTACGATGCGCGCGCCCGAAATCGAAGGTGCTGACGAAGAAGATCAACCAAAGTGGGATATCTTCGTGTTTGATTTTGAAACCTGCACCTTAGATCGCGTCATCCAGTCGGATGCTACCGCCGCTTCAGGGCATGATATTACACCGGCTTTTCTGGCAGACGACAGATTGGTCTTCGCATCAACGCGACAACAAACAAGCAAAGCAATTTTACTCGACGAAGGCAAGCCTCAGTTTTCTCGTATTGATGAAGAGTTAGATTTTGAGGCATTTAACCTTCATGTGATGACATTAGAGGGTGATGATATTGATCAAATTACCTACAACCAAAGCCATGACCTAAACCCCGTTGTCATGGCAAATGGTAAGGTAGTTTTTTCTCGATGGGATAATGCCGGCCAAACTCGAAACAATGGGATGAATCTGTACGAAGTGAACCCAGATGGTTCGGAACTTAACTACTTATACGGCCGGCATTCTCATGATGCAAGCGCGGTTTCAAATGCTGACTCGGGCACGGTTCAGTATGCGAGACCAATTGAATCAGATGCTGGGAATATCATTGTAGAGCTACGCGAGTTTCAATCAGAGACGCTGAGTGCGGTACCAACAGAAATCGATATTGAAGGGCACGTTGAATTCAATTTGCGCACCGACGGCACCGCTGGTGACGGCCAGACGGCACTAATCGACGGCATTGATTCGTCGGGTGAGCTGAGCATTAATGGCAATTATGGCTCGGTGTTTCCGTTATACGATAATACCGGGAGGCTGCTTGCTAGCTGGTCAGCTTGTCGGGTTAGGCGCGCATTAGCGCCTGACGCTCCTTTAGATCAACTAAATGAGAATCCCTCAGAGCCGTGCACTGATGCGAAGCTCGCCGATGACATTAATTACGAACCGGCTCCGCCACTTTACGGCTTATGGATTGTCGATGGTGACACGCAATTACCCATTGTGTTGCCTGAAGAAGGTCAAGAGTTTACAGATGCGGTTATTGTCGCATCGCGCTCTCGGCCAATGTTCATCCCCGATTTAATGCTCGATGCCGACGAACAAGTGCTTGCGGATGACGGGTTTGGCGTTCTGCATATACGAAGCGTTTACGACATTGATGGAGCTGATACCAGCACTTCCGGTATCGCGGCACTTGCAGACCCAGTTCAAACACCCCCTGCAACACGGCCTGTCCAGTTTCTTAGAGTTGAGAAGGCTGCTTCTATACCTCCGGATTATGTGCGAGACATCGATAACTCTGCATATGGTCGATCTCGGGCGCAGTTAATGCGAGAGATTTTGGGTTACGTTCCCGTTGAGCCCGATGGCTCAGTCAAAGTTGCTGTGCCAGCAAATGTGTCGTTAGCGCTCAGTTTGGTTGACTATCTAGGTCAAAGATTGGTCGGCTCTGAGCGCCACCAAAACTGGCTAAGTGTTCGACCAGGAGAAACGCGAGAGTGCAAAGGTTGCCATACTGGAGCAAGCACAGTTCCGCATGGTCGGAGCAATGTAGGACCAGACAGTATTAATGGTGGCGCATTGACGACCGGATCACCATTCCCCAATACCGAGCCGGCCTTATTTGCGGACGCGGGCGAAACCATGGCCGAAGTATATGCGCGGATAAACGGGCTTCGCTCGCTCAATCCCGACATCAGCTTCGTCGATGAGTGGACGAATCCAGCGGTCACTCCAAAGGCAGCGAGTTATGAGCTCTTGTATGGCGATTTAAACACAAATGCCCCATTAAGCTCGCCTGCATGCGCGACTGAGTGGCAGAGCGTGTGCCGCGTCGTGATCAACTATCCAGAGCACATCCAACCTCTTTGGGACTTCGACCGTCGCACGTTTGCGATGGATGGCGTTACGGTTCTTTCAGATAACACATGTACTTCGTGTCACAACAACGAGGACGCGGCTGGCGACCCAATAGTCCCCATTGAACAGCTCGACTTAAGTAACGACCCCTCTACAGATCAACCCGATCACTTCACCTCTTACCGTAACTTGTTGTTTACAACGGTCGAACAAGAGCTTGATAACGAGATTCTCCAGCCCATCCTTGTTGCCACGGGAGAGTTTGAACGTGACGAGGATGGAGAACTCATTTTGGACGTTGCCGGTGATCCGATTGAGATATTTGAGACAGTACCGGTTCAACCGACCATGCGCACAGCAGGCGCCAAGTCGAGTTCAGATTTTATGGATGTTTTTGGAGCAGGCGGTGCGCATGCCGGCTATCTTAGCGAAGCTGAACTAAGGTTAATCTCAGAGTGGCTGGATATCGGTGCACAGTATTGGAATGACCCTTTCAAAGCACCATTTAACTAGGATTGAGAGTTTGAAGGACCAAGCAATAAAGTGTTTCCTTAACGTCTTAAAGCTGACGTCTTTGGTCTTTATTTCGCAGTCAGCGTTTGCCGACTGGTGGTCATGGGATGGCGAAGAGCAAGCGCCGCAGCTGGTGCAGGTGGTTGAGCCGTTCATCGAGATGCGCACCGGTCCTGCGGACGTATACCCGGTCGTTCATACCGCTGAACAAGATGAGTGGCTTACGATCTTGCGACGCAAGACGAGCTGGATACAGGTAAAGGATGGTCGGCAACGTCAGGGTTGGGTGCATATCGAAGATATCTTACTGACCCATGACGTGAGTGGTGAAGCCGTCGACATCACAGCCCCCCGTTTTGATGACTTTAAAACGCGGCGATGGGAAGGCGGTCTTTTAATGGGGGAGTTCGACAGCTTTCCAGTTACAGCCGCTTATTTAGGCTACTGGATGACCGAAAACCTTTCTGCGGAATTGTGGGGTTCGCAAGTATTAGGGGACTTCTCTGAGGTACGAATCTTGAGTTTGAATATACTCCATCAACCTTTTCCACACTGGCGCTACTCACCGTTCTTTTCCCTTGGAGCAGGTGAGGCTTATGTGAAACCGAAAGAAACATTTATTCAGCCCGAGAACACCGAAGAGACTCAGATGAATGTCGGCCTCGGCATGCGGTTCTATGTTACCAACCGGTACTTTGTGCGCATGGAAGTAAAAGACTACAAAATTTTTACTCAAGAGAAATCTAACGAAGAAGCGAGAGAATGGAAATTAGGATTAAGCGTTTTCTTTTAAGGCTCATTAAATGCAGTTTTTTGGCGACTGCACTGTTCAACTCATTGCTTGCGCTTGCAGATGACGAGCGACCAATCATTGAGCCTGACGTCGTGCCTCAAAAAGTAGATGAAGCCCTTATCGATACTGAGAACTTTGAAGCGGGACTGTTTGTCGGAACCATCAACATCGAAGATTTTGAGACGTCTATGTTGTATGGAGTAAGGCTCGCTTATCACCTAAGTGAACTATTTTTTCTCGAAAGCAACATTGGATTTGCTGAAGGGGGAGAGACCAGTTTTGAAAAACTGTCCGGTAACACGCGTTTGTTGTCTGATGCCGAGCGCGAGTACCGCTTTTACAATCTTGGTTTTGGGTACAACCTCTTCCCAGGAGAAGCCTTTTTTAAGAGTTGGTTTTCGGACAAAACCTACGCTTTTAATTCGAATTTTTATTTACTAGCAGGTGCTGGGGCAACGGATTTCGCGGGAGATAATCGATTTACTGCGACGTTTGGTGCGGGCTACCAAGTGATACTCAATGACGCAGT
>NZ_LWFU01000647.1:0-3596 GCF_001635135.1 Oleiphilus sp. HI0080 | reverse complement strand
TAATATCCACGTAAATTCTGCGAGTGAGTATCTGTTACGATACGTTTTATGGATGTGTGCCTTCCCGGTCGCCGAGCCTACTAACAATAAATACATCGAATAATAAATACATCGAATGAACGGAGTAAGTATGGGACGTAAGGTTCTACCAATCGCACTTGCCTTTTCGGCTGTTTCATCGGCGCCGGCCTTTGCCGGAGCACCAACATTTTCAGATGCGCGCTCCCTTGCGATGGGCGGAGTTGGAGTGACCGCCGCGCGGCCGGCTGCCTCAGGATTCTTTAACCCAGCGCTGCTTGCTGTAAAACAGCCTGAAAAACGTAATGGGTTTGGCATGGTTTTACCATCGGTGAATGTTATCGCGAACGACGAAGATGAGTTACGCGATGTTGTTGATGATTTTGAGGATGATTTCATTACGCCGTTTGAGACCGCAATCGATACTCTCGAAGCGAATATTGGTGGCGCAGGACAGGCAGCGGCACAGGCGGACTTAGCCGATAAGACGCAAGCACTAAACAATAAGCTAGCGAGCATTGATCAGGATCAAGCGCGGGTTGATATGGGTTTAGGGTTTTCTGCAATGCTGCCAAGTCAGAGTTTTGGTGCAGGACTTTTTGTCTCTGGCTCTGCAAGAGTGGCTGGCCAGATTAGTTATAAAGATGGGCAGACTTTGACGGATCTCGAAGATCTTTTGAGAACGACAACCGTTAGTAGCATTAATGACGTCTACAACTTCTATGATTTGACGAACGACGCGGATCAATTGGAGTCTACGGTGCGTGCAGTTGGGTCGGCCTATTCAGAAGTTGGTGTCGCGATGTCTCGTAACTTTCGCTTAGATGGACATGATTATGCGTTGGGCTTGTCGCCAAAAATTGTTGATTTGCGCGCCTACGACTACATAACGAGTACCGGTAATTTTGAAGGTGACGACCTGAGTGATACCAAAGTAAGTGAGTCAAAATTCAATCTCGATTTAGGTGTTGCCTCTTTCGTTGATGCGCGTGAGCGTGTGCTGGTTGGTCTTTCAGTCATCAATTTGTTGCCAATGGAAATAACCACCAAGCCCGACTTTGATCGGGTCAACCTGCCATCTAACACTCCAATTCCTGAGGGTATTCAAATTAAAATCAAACCTACGGTGACCGCAGGGGTGTCGTATCGGGGGGACTCATATGAAGTAGCCACCGATCTGCAACTGACAAAAACGGAAGAGTTTTTTGGAGAGGGTGATACTCAATACTGGGGTGTAGGTGCGGAGTATGATCTGTTTGAGGTGTTTCAGGTTCGCGGAGGCATGAGATACAACATCGCTGAGAGTGAGGGGGCTTTGTTTACTGCTGGTTTTGGTGTGCAAGTAGTAGGTGTCACCTTTGAGCTTGCAGCACTTAGTGACTCGGATGCTAACAATGTGGGTGTTGGTACGCAGCTTGGTGTCACGTTTTAAACAAATGTCTGTTTACTTTGGCGCTTCGTTCACCTAAACGTTGTCATTACAGAGTCTGGAGGTACTCCATATTCTGTGCTGTTTTTAGGTGTTGTTGATTAGATCGCAGGTTTATAAAGTGTGAGAGCATTCTTCCAAAGCACGCGTTCAGCGGCCTCTGCATCTAGGTTGTCGACAATTAGCTGAATGTCGTTGTGTTGAAATGCTCGTGGAGCTCGTGTTGATGGTAAGTCCGTTCCGAACATCAAGCAATGAGGGTTGGCTTTGTACAGGTCTTGAATGACGGAAGCGGGCTTAAAGTCAATGCGGCCGAAGCCTGTGGCTTTGATATATACGCCTTTTTCTGCACATTTAAGTAGGGATTTAATCCCCACTTTGCTCAAGCCAAGATGGTCAATGCTTACTTTGGGGAGAGAAAGGAGAGTAGGGCTGAGTCCTTCCAATTCCGTCGAATCGACGTACAGTTCTACGTGCCATTCGGCAAGATCATGCAGTCTTAGAGCGAAGTTCTTTAACTGTTTTATTCCTTCCGAGCCTCCTCGTTTGAGGTTGAATCTAACGGCTCTTACCCCGGCTTCGTTAAGAAGAGCAACATCTTCATCGGAGCAAGTGTGGAGTAATTGCGTCACGCCCACAAAGCGCTTGCCGAGTTTCTCGAGTGCATCCAGTAAATAGCTTTGGTCTTGTTTTTGGAATGAGCCAGATACTACCGTGCCCCCAAGAAGTTCATAATTCGATGTGGCGTGAAGGTAGTTCTCAACGCTAAATGGGGCGGGTATATAGCCTTGATTCTCAAAAAGTGGAAAGCGAGGGTCAATTATGTGTAAGTGGCTGTCGAATATGGGAGGTGATTGAGTCATGCTGCCGCTCTTGAAAGGAGAACGACTAAGTTATAGCAGTTTTCTTTCTATTAGTAATATCATGCGGAAAGGCAGGGCACAAAAAAGGCGAACATAAAGTTCGCCTTTTTCTAAACTGAACATAGAACGTTAAATTAACGTACTACGATGTTCTCAGCTTGTGGACCTTTCTGGCCTTGAGTTACTTCAAACTCAACCGTTTGACCTTCAGTCAACGTTTTGAAACCTGAACCAGTGATCGCACGGAAGTGTGCAAAAACGTCTGGGCCATTTTCTTGAGCGATGAAACCAAAACCTTTAGTTTCGTTGAACCACTTAACTGTACCAGTAACTGTGTTAGACATATCTATATACCTGTAAAAATCAATTAAAACGCCTGTATGGGCAAATGTGCTGGAAAAAAAACAAACTGGGCGTAACAACTGCAGGACGGAGAATACGAATAGACAACGAAATGTAGGATGTAAATACACGGTGTTTCTTACTAGCTGCGGCGAACTTTATAGACTTATTGAGTGAAAGTCGAACAAAACTTTGTATATTTTTATTGCAGTGCCGTTCGATAATTTGGTGTGCATTGTTCGGGGTTTTAGCTAAAGAGGGGGCAAGCGAGATTAGCCACTCTGCATAAGGGGGCGTAAACCCAAATGCAGAGTGGATGGGGATCCAAAGCTAACTGTTTAGTTTCTTTTGAAGGATCTCGTTGAAGAGTTTTGGATTACCTTGCCCTTTGGATGCTTTCATTAGTGGTCCCATAAAGCCACCCATGAGCTTTTTGCGCTTTTTGTCATCCGCCGCTTTGTATTGCTCAATTTGATCTGTCATACCTGCAAGTACTTCATCCACCATTGCTTCGAGTGCGCCGGTATCCGACACTTGTTTGAGTCCTTCGGCGTCTATGATCTGATCGACATCTGTCGCTTCTTTAGTCCAAAGCTTCTCAAAGACTTTCTTCGCTCCAGAAGACGACACTGTATTGTCTTTTATGCGCAAAACTAACTGCCCTAGGGCTTCTCCCGTAAGCGGTGTTTGTGCAGCGCTAAGCTCTTCTGCGTTGAGTCTGGCGCTAAATTCACCCATTACCCAATTTGCAGACAACTTGGCATCGCCAGAGATTTTGGCGCTAGTCTCAAACACAGCCGCAAGGTTAGCATCGGAGGAGAGCATGCCGGCATCGTATTCATTTAGACCGAAATCAGACATAAAGCGTTCTTTGCGCGCGGCTGGGAGTTCTGGCATTTGCGTGCGAACTTCCTCGATATAGTCATCAGTGAGTACAACAGGCA
>NZ_LWFU01000646.1:0-6054 GCF_001635135.1 Oleiphilus sp. HI0080 | reverse complement strand
TATTGAAGACAAATTACGGTGACATCAAGCTTGAATTGGACCATGAGAATGCCCCAGTAACAGCGAAAAACTTTGAAAGCTATGTAAAAGACGGCTTTTACGACGGCGTCATTTTTCACCGAGTGATTGATAACTTCATGATTCAAGGCGGCGGCTTTGATGTAAACATGCAGCAAAAGCCAACCAAAGAGACCATCCAAAACGAAGCAAACAATGGTCTTAAAAACGATGCTGGTACCATTGCGATGGCGCGCACGATGGATCCACACTCAGCTTCAGCACAATTCTTCATCAACGTATCAGACAACAACTTCCTTAACCACACATCAGAAACAACTGAAGGCTGGGGCTATGCTGTATTTGGTAAAGTGGTTGATGGCAACGACGTCGTCAACAAGATCAAGTCAGTTAAAACGACGATGAAAGCAGGCCACCAAGATGTTCCTGTCGATGAAGTCATCATCGAATCTGCAAGCATCATTGAAGACGAAGCATAAGCGTCAATAAACGATTCAGTTCTATGATCTACTTTATCTCCGACCTGCATCTGGAAGAATCACGCCCCGACATTACTGGGGCGTTTTTCTACTTTCTCGATCAAATCGAAAAAGATGCGAAACAGCTATATATTCTGGGCGACTTCTTTGAAGCCTGGGTCGGAGACGATGAAAACACCCCCTTGCAAGTAAAGGTCAAAGCGCGACTCAAGCGCCTCACTGAGAGCGGTGTTGAAGCGTTTTTCATGGCTGGGAACCGCGACTTCCTAATCGGCGAGCAATTTTCTCAAGATACCGGCGTGACTGTTCTTCCAGAACCAAGCAAGATTGCGCTGAACGGAGAAGAGGTACTCCTTATCCACGGCGACAGCCTCTGCACACGCGACACCGCCTACATGAAGCTACGCTCCATGCTACGTGCACCAGGCTTTATCGAGACCTTCCTAGCGCGACCTTTAGAGGACAGATTAACGACTGCGCGCCAACTTCGCGAGATGAGCCAGGCTTCGAACAAGGACAAAAGTAATGAGATTATGGATGTCACACCCGAAGAGGTGATAAAGCTAATGGAAGAGCAACAGGTTCAAACGCTGATTCATGGCCACACCCACCGGCCAGCAACGCATGACCTTACAATCAACGCAGAACCCGCATTCCGAATCGTTCTTGGCGATTGGGACAAGCAAATTTGGTTCATTCGCGTCGATGAAACAAAACAGAGCCTTGAATTAATCAACCAAGCATTTCCTGAGAACGCTGAGTCATTCGCCTAGCTTTATGAGCAGCCAACACAAGCAGTTCGACATGATCGTCATCGGCGGCGGAGCATCTGGGCTAATGTGCGCAGGGCTTTGCGGGCAACAAGGCCTTTCCGTTTTAGTGCTCGACAAAGCAAACAAAGTTGGCAAAAAAATTCTTATGTCCGGCGGCGGAAGGTGTAACTTCACCAACTACTTCGTTGAGCCCGATAACTACCTCTGCTCAAACCCGCATTTTGTAAAATCAGCACTTAGCCGCTACACCCAGTGGGACTTCATATCACTGGTTGAAAAACACGGCATCCCTTATCATGAGCGAAAGCATGGCGAACTGTTTTGCGACAACAGCGCCAAAGACATCCTAAAGATGCTTATTGAAGAATGCCCGCCCCACAAAGTGGATATACGCACCAAATGCGAGATAGAAAGCGTTAAAAAAGAAGGCGAAACGTACCACCTAAAGACAAACCTTGGACATTTCTCAACACAAAAACTGGTTGTCGCGAGCGGCGGATTATCGATTCCAACCATGGGTGCCAGCGGGTTTGGCTACCAACTAGCCGAACAGTTCGGGCATAAGGTGCTGCCAACACGCGCCGGTTTAGTACCGTTCACTTTTAGCGATAAAACCAAAATAATGACCGAACGCTTGTCTGGCCTTGCCCATGAATCAAAAGCATTTAACGATCGCAGCAGCTTTATTGAGAACATACTGTTTACGCACAGGGGCATCTCAGGCCCTGCCGCATTGCAGCTATCGAACTACTGGCATCTTGGTGAAACCATCGAGCTCGATCTATTCCCTACTAAGAACATCGAGCAGATCTTGCTTGATGCCAAGCAGAATTCGGGCAAAAGCAAACTTCGCTCCATACTCAGCAAGCACCTAGCAAAGTCTCTCGTGTTAGAGCTTGAAGCGCTCTATTGGGATGAACACAAAGAAAAGCCAATCAGCGAGCATAGCGACAAACTTCTCAAGCAGCTTGCCGACACCCTGCATAGCTGGTCGTTAAAGCCATCGGGAACCGAAGGCTACCGAACCGCCGAAGTGACGCTTGGCGGGGTAGATACCGATCAGATTTCATCTAAGAACATGGAAAGCAAACTCCATCCCGGGCTGTACTTTATTGGCGAGGTGCTGGATGTAACTGGCCACTTGGGTGGGTTCAATTTTCAGTGGGCTTGGGCATCCGCCAATGCCATCAGCGAAGATATCTCGGCCAACTAAACAGAGTTGTGTTGATAACAGAAACTTATAAAGAGACTTATAAAGAGACCTACAACTTAATATAAAGAAGTGACACCCACGAGAGTAACAACTCACCCCTGCATCAACCAAACCGCAAAAAACGTTAGCCGGCAATCCGAGACAAAAACACCTATCGTTTTAGATAAATCGAGTTTCTCCGCCTGTTATCGCAAACAAACATACTACTCGTTAGCTGCGCGCAGTCATTTATGTTTAAGCCGGCAATACTCACCGCTCGCTCATTCACGCTCATATTGGCTTTGTCTTTTTTCAGAAACTCATACATGGTTTCAAAGCGCGCAGAAAAGTCCGCCCCTTTGTCGCTAATATCCTCAAACAAGGCATAAAACTTAGTGAACGACATGGTTGCGCCTCCTAAGCCAATCTCCACCATTTTCTCTAAGTAGTGAATATATTGCTGCGTTAAGAACAGAGTAAGTTGCTGCTGATCAGCCCGATCAGCGCGATAGTTGTTTAATTTGAGTCGGTTTTGGTTTTGAAGCGCCGTGCGCGCAATCTTGTTGTTTGCCTTATTGCCGATCAAAGAAAACTGACCATCGCTGCAGTCAATATAGGTAACGCTAAACTGACACTCGGCTCTAGATTGAGGTGCAGATATTTGTTGATTGTGAGGCCGCTCGGGCCTCGCTTCTGCACGTTTTACAGACTTTACTTTATTCGATTTTGAGGCTGGCATGTTAAAGGCAATACCAAGCGCTTCGGCTTTGCGTTTTAGCAACATCGCCTGCATGCGCGCATCGTTTTTTTTGAAATCGAAGAATGCCGGTAATACTGTGCTAGGGGACTTTTGCTTTATCTCGCAGTAAACCTGCTCGTAGTACGTCTCTGCATACGCGAAACAGCTCGTTTGAGAAGCCCGTGCTTCAAACGCAAAGAGGACGCATACCAAGGACAGCCATACATTCTTCCCGACAGCATAACGAACCTTCATATCAAACCTACTGCCTCGGCTATTTTTTCGGTGCTGTTTTTTTCTTTTTATCTTTGTCTTGCGAGGCGGCGTCGCCAATGATGTTTTTTCCAGGACATACCTTAAAAACAGGACATTTAGCGCACCCTACGGCATAAGAAACAGGACATAATTGCATGAAGATCACCTCAGAGATGGGGTTGGTCTAGTTTATTGGAGGGGTCAGTATAACGAGTTTTTCTTGAGAGGAGCGCTAACTTTTAATACTCAAACGTCTTTCAGTTAACAATACAAACCAAAGCATCTAAGATGCGTGTGGTTTCACCAGTTAAACAGGCGCATATAAGATGAATAGGAAAAAGAAAAAGGAAGCGATTCACAAGCAACGCCTGAAAAAAGCAAAGGCCAAGCTCGCGCCCAAGAAAAAATCGACCTACATATCAAAAGCGAAAAGAGCAGAACTCGAAGCACTTGAGCACGAAAAACAAAGCCAGTGAAAGCCCTTCACAACTAGTTAACCAACTACATATGGCCGATCAACTGTTCCGTGACTCCATAACAGGCCCACTGTGAAAACGAAACTCGTGGTCAGGGCTCACAACTAACGCGGCCTCCCGCTCCCGAAAAAAAGCCACTCTCTCTGAGATGTCCTCGCCCGCGTATTTGGTCGCAAGCTTCAGGTAGTCCTGATAATGACGCGCTTCGGATTTCAACAAAGACTGATAGAACGCTTTGAGTTCATCATCTAGCTTTGGGGCAAGCTTGGCAAAACGCTCACAAGACCTTGCCTCGATAAACGCGCCGATAATCAGCACATCGACCAGTTTTCCCGGCTCATTCTTTCGCGCCTGATCTCGCAAGCCTGCGGCATAACGCGATGCGGATAAGTTACCGTACTTCAAACCACGCTTTTTGATGATCTTTAACACTTGCTCAAAGTGGCGCAGCTCTTCTCGCGCTAATCGCGACATTTTGTTCAACAACTCCGCGTCATCAGGATAACGATGGATATTGTTGATGGCTGTCATTGCGGCTTTCTTTTCGCAGTGCGCATGGTCAATCAACATAATCTCTTGGTTTTCCAAGGCATTTTCAACCCAACGATCAGGGGTCTCACAGCCAAGAAAATCACGAATTTCACTTAAATCTTCCATCAATTGCACTCTGTTTAATTACCGCTATTCTTTCGGGCGCGGCATTATAAGATCTTTCTTTCGCCTCTTCATCGCCAATGTAAATTTATTTGCTCGATGAATAACGGTTATTCTGGGCTTGGGCCCTGTCATCCTTAACAACTAGCGAAAATATGATTACAATGTTGCCGCCTAAAAATAGGGTTAATGCTCGCTGTTTCGCGCAATTGTTGGGACAGGCTTTCTCGGAAAGATCAAAGAGAATGCGCATTGACTAGTCTAGTAAGGCTTTCGAGTGATCAACATAGCTTCATTCTTACTTTGCTCACTAGCAAAAAAGCCTGAAAAGAGTTTGAAGATTTTTCGCCAGGAGCTTGGCCTAATAATGCAAAGTTCCCAGCCAAATGCTTTACCAATTAGTCTTACAAATTGATTACCCGTTAATCAATTCAACTTGAATGAGAGATTCGTATGAGCTTGTATTCAGAATACCTAGCAGAAATTGAGGTTCGTAAAAACGAACTTGGCCTAAACCCAAAACCAATCGATAGCGCTGAATTGCTGTCTGAAATCATTGATCAGATCAAAGACACTGGTAATGAGCACCGCGAAGCGTCTCTAAACTTCTTCATCTACAACACACTGCCAGGTACAACTCCAGCAGCTGTCGTTAAAGCGGCTTTTCTAAAAGACATTGCGCTTGGAAAAGAAACGCTCGCAGAAATTTCGCCTGAGTTTGCTCTTGAGCAGCTATCTCACATGAAAGGCGGCCCTTCTGTTGAGGCACTGCTAGACATCGCCCTTTCTGACGACGCTCAAGCTGCGGCAGCGGGCGAAGTTCTAAAGACTCAAGTATTCCTTTACGAAGCTGACACCGCGCGTCTTGCCGACGCTTTCAAAGCGGGCAATGCCATCGCTAAAGACATCCTTGAAAGCTACGCGAAAGCCGAGTTCTTCACCAAGCTTGACGACATCCCAGAGAAAATTGACGTTGTAACATACATCGCAGCTGAAGGTGATATCTCTACTGACCTTCTCTCTCCTGGCAACCAGTCTCACTCACGTGCAGACCGTGAATTGCACGGCCAGTGCATGATCACACCGGAAGCTCAGCAAGAGATCGTTGAGCTAGGCAAAAAGCACCCGAATGCTAAAGTCATGCTCATCGCTGAAAAAGGCACCATGGGTGTTGGCTCTTCGCGTATGTCTGGTGTTAACAACGTCGCGCTTTGGGCGGGTGAAAAAACTTCCCCTTACATTCCGTTTATCAACAATCGTCCCGTCGTTGCGGGCACGAACGGTATCGCACCGATCTTCCTAACAACTGTTGGCGTAACCGGCGGTATTGGTCTTGATCTTAAAAACTGGGTTAAGAAAGTAGATGCTGCGGGCAATGTTGTGACAGATGAAAATGGCGACCCAGTGCTTGAAGAGAAATTCTCCGTAGCAACAGGCACGGTTCTAACCATCGATACCAAAGCCAAGA
>NZ_LWFU01000645.1:0-2305 GCF_001635135.1 Oleiphilus sp. HI0080 | reverse complement strand
TCCAACAACCCTTAACAACTGCGCTCTTAAATAAGGTAACTTTTGCGCTCTGGCCGTTGCGCGCCATATGACGACATTGATATTGCCTGTCTCGTCTTCGAGAGTATAAAAGCTGACGCCTGCGGCGGTACCAGGACTTTGCTTTCCGGTCACGAGTCCCGACACAGAAACCAAAGATTTATGTGGCTGTTGCCATAAGGCATTAGCCATCACATCATTCTCCAACGCGCCAGCTTTGCGCAGCAAAGCAACGGGATGCCCGTCCAGGCTTAAGCCCGTAGATTGATAGTCTTCCTGCATATTTTGCCACTGATCTGGCGCTGTAAACTGTACATCCTCTTTAACAGACAAATGCTCATCAGTCTCACCGTTCCCAATCCGCTCAGACCAAAGCGGTGCATCATCTAGGCTTTTCATCAGGTCCCATCGTGCCTGATAGCGATTGCCCTTTAATTGCGCAAAGGCATTGGCTCCGGCCAATGCCTCCAGATCAAGTTGATTCAAACCTAAGGCCTGAATCTGCTGTAAAGAACGAAAACCAGAGTCTGGACGCGCGCGCTCGATTCGATCTATACCCTTTGCTGACAAGCCGCGTACTTGCCGAAAGCCGAGCCGTAATGCAAAACCCGGATCTACCGACGGCTGTTCAAGGATCTGTTGTTCAAGGCGATGGTCGCCAAAACTTTGGTTAATATCGACAGGCAACACACGAACGTGATGACGAACCGCGTCTTGCACCAACTGTGACGACGAATAAAACCCCATCGGCAAACTGTTCAGTAAACTCGCATAAAATGCCTGCGGAAAGTAATGCTTAAGCCATGCAGACACGTAAGCCAACACGGCAAAACTGGCAGCATGGCTTTCCGGGNAGCCATACTCTCCAAAACCACAAATTTGCTGAAAAACCCGTTCGGCAAATGCTTCATCATAACCACGAGCCAGCATGCCATTCACAAGTTTGCTGCGAAAACCTTGCAGCTGTGTACTGCGCTTCCAACTCGCCATAGCTCGACGCAACTGGTCGGCTTCACCGCCTGAAAATCCGGCGGCGACCATCGCAAGTTTAATCACCTGTTCTTGGAAGATCGGTACGCCAAGTGTTCGGGATAGAACCTCTTTCACTTCGCCTGAAGGGTAAGTAACCACCTCCTTACCGGATCGGCGTCTTAAATACGGATGCACCATGTCGCCCTGAATCGGCCCAGGGCGGACAATCGCAATCTGAATCACCAAGTCGTAATAACTCGCGGGTTTCAAGCGCGGTAGCATGCTCATTTGCGCGCGCGATTCGACCTGAAAAACACCGATACTGTCACCAGCCTGTAAGTCTGCATATACCGCAGGATCGTCCCCCAAGGAGGTGATCTCAGCAATGCTCAAAGCTCTGCCATAATGCTGGCGGATCATGTCGAAACTACGCCGAATCGCACTCAGCATACCCAGAGCAAGTACGTCTACCTTGAGCAGGCCGAGCGTTTCTAGGTCGTCCTTATCCCACTGAATGACTGTTCGATCGGCCATCGCTGCGTTTTCTACTGGCACAAGCTGCGATAAAGGGCCAGACGAAATAACAAAACCGCCAACATGCTGTGAAAGATGCCGAGGGAACCCAATAAGTGATCGTGTCAGGTGCACCAATCTCGCCAATTTTGGATTCGTATCGTCCAAGCCTTGGGCAAGTAGCTGCTCATCCCAGGCCTGTGATCGATCTCTGCGATCAATATTTTTTAGATATAACTCAAGTGCACTCTCTTCAATGCCCAGCACTTTACCGACACTGCGAAAAGCACTTTTATAACGAAAGCTAATCACAGTCGCGGCCAGAGCAGCGCGCTCTCGCCCATATTTTTCATAGATATATTGCATCACCTCTTCACGACGTTGATGCTCAAAGTCGACATCGATATCAGGCGGTTCATTACGTTCCTTGGAAATAAAGCGTTCGAACAGCACGCTGATTTGGCGAGGGTCAACCGAGGTAATTTCAAGACAATAACAAACAACAGAGTTAGCCGCAGAGCCTCTGCCTTGATATAAAATTCCACGAGATTTGGCAAAGCGCACAATGTCATGCACAGTAAGAAAGAAATATTCGTAACCCTGCTCTTCAATGAGCTTAAGCTCGCGTCGAATCGTGCCTTGAATAGGTAGGGCAACACCGTTCGGAAAGCGCGTTTTCATACCTTTAGCCACTAAATGCTTCAAGTACTGATGAGCGGTGAAACCGTTCGGCACCAGTTCTTCTGGATATTCATAACGGAGTGTCGACAAATCAAAACAGCAGCGTTGTGCGATACGCACA
>NZ_LWFU01000644.1:0-2848 GCF_001635135.1 Oleiphilus sp. HI0080 | reverse complement strand
ACTAACATGATGGGGGTGAATTGGGATGTATCTGAACATAGAAAGCTGGAAGAGACCCTATCAAAACAGAAAGAGCTGCTTCATGTTACGCTAGAATCGATTGGGGATGCGGTCATCGCGACCGACCTGAACCAACGCGTTGTATTCCTAAACTACATGGCCGAGCTGATGACGGGTTGGAGCAATCAAGATGCGCAAAACCAAGCTTTGTGCGATATTGGGTAGACCAAATCCATCGGGCACTCGACGAAGACCGTTTTCAACTTTTCGCCCAACGACTGGTGAACGTCAAACAAACGACAGAGGCACTGCACTTTGAAGTATTGTTGCGAATGACGGGAGAAGACGGAGAAATCATCTCGCCGTTTATGTTCTTCCCTGCCGCAGAGCACTATCATCTTGCGAACAGAATTGATCGTTGGGTCCTAACAAAAAGCATCCAATGGCTAGAAGAGAAGTCACAAACGCAGGACATAGAACGGATTTGCATCAACTTGTCAGGGCAATCCGTCAACGATATCGATTTTCATAGCTATGTCGCGCAATTGCTGCAACAGCTAAGTCCAGAACTCAGAGCGAAAATCTGTCTTGAAATCACCGAAACAGTGGCCGTGACAAACCTTCAAAGCGCCTCTGATTTTGTCGATGAAATCAAAAAACTCGGTTCCACTATCGCACTGGATGATTTTGGTGCTGGGTCATCCTCATTTGGCTATATCAAAAACCTCTCCGCCGACGTGCTCAAAATTGACGGTCAATTTATCAAAAACCTCATTGACGAACCGCTCGATAACGCGGCAGTAAGATGTTTTGTTGATGTCGCAAAAATTCTAAATTTAGAAACGGTCGCAGAGTTCGTCGATTCCCCGAAAATACTAGAGCAAGTCAAGGCATTGGGCATAGACTACGCACAAGGTTTTTTACTCCACAAACCCGAGCCGATCGATAAGATCATTAAGTAACAACACTTAGCGCATACTTTTTAGCCGCGCAATCGAGTCACAAAACATATGCCCATTGAAACTTGGCTACTTTTCTTCACCGCCATCGTCATCGTGATTGCGATTCCCGGGCCACTCTCGCTGCTCATGATCAACAGTACGCTTAAACAAGGCATACGGGCATCCTCGCCCGTTATATTTGGAGGCAGCTTCGCCTCCAGCATCTTACTAATTGTTTCCGCATCCGGTCTCGGTGCAATCGTTGTCAGCTCAGAATTGGCATTCAACGCCATACGCTATGCAGGCGCGGCTTACCTTTTTTATTTGGGTATAAAACTCATTCGGCCTGCAGCTGCGCAACCCCGTGCCGACAAGCCAGACAGCGACCCGCAACCTAACAGCAAAACCTCGCTATTTCATCAGGCTTTTTTGATGGGCATTAGCAACCCGAAAGACATCCTTTTCTTCATTGCCCTACTGCCGCAATTTGTCGCCCCCCAGGGCAACCTTCTGCTCCAACTGGTCATCATCGTTTGCTCCTGGTTTGTGGCCGATTGCTTGTGCAAACTTGCCTACGGACTTGCAGCGAAAAGCGTTTCGGGCATATTCACCAAGCCCAAAAACCAACGAAGGCTAGATCTCGTTTCTGCAGCGTTGTTTATTTCTGTCGCTATTGGGGCGGTTATTTAAGCAGATTGGTGATTAAAAAGAGTGAACCTTTTATCGGGTGATATAACGACATCGCCTCATCCTAAGCAGGCATCTTGAGCGCCTTCCAACGACAACGGTTTTCACCAAATACCAGCCATGCCGATCGAGGCAAAATTACAAGGGCTGTTGGTGAATAGCGGACTTAACAGACCTTTCGATATCGCATTCGCGTAATTTACTATCCAGAGCTAAATTAAATACAGTTAGGTCTCGGATCTGTTTATCCATCTGGAGTCGAATTCGGGTCGACCAAATTTGCGCCGGTTTCAATGGCGGTTTCAGCCCTGCCAGCTTTCCTTTATTCCATGGCTGGGATTTCAGTACGTATTCAGTGAAAACGGGTTCTTACGAACCTTCTATATGACGATGGGTTCGCAAATATTATGCTCTCTTAGGAGATAAGAAACGCTTACCGCAGAGATTGTTAATTGCCATAATCGATGGTACTTGTTGGTAAATGCTGTGACAGTTTTAGTCTGGCCAACAAAGTGGCCAATGAAACGGCCAAAATATAGCGTCAGAACAACAATGAAGATCAGATTTGTTTTGAATAATCAGATAGTTATGATTTTTATAAAGTGGCCAGTAAAGTGGCCAGTAAAGCGGCCATTATTGTTTGTTCAAAAGAGTTGGGCTGCTATAATCAATATATGTCTATTCTTGATATTACGCCATTCATCCCTAGCGATGCGGCTTTAGCCAAATCCGAGCTGCCCGACAAAGCAATGCGCTTGAGCACGCTATCGGCAAAGTTGAGTGGCCAGTTGTCTACGATCACAGCGGAAACCCTTGAGCGTCATATGCGGGTGGCTAACTCTTACTACTCGAATTTGATCGAGGGTAATGCCACTCGGCCCTACGAGATACGCGCCGCGCAACGAGGCGAGTACTCTTCTGATCCTGCCAAACGCGACTTGCAACAGGAATCATTAGCGCACATGGATGTCCAGAGATGGCTAAGCGAGCAGTCACTCGATCTGGACACCCTGTTCTCCTCAGAATTCATCCAAAACATTCATCGTGTGTTCTATGAGAACGTACCTGAACGTTTGTGGGAGCTTAAAAATAGTCAAGGTAATGTGATCGATGTCGTTGTGCCCGGTCAATATCGCCAAGCACTTGTTGAGGTTGGCCGACACATACCGCCGGATGCAGAAAAGCTATCGGATCTCATGACCGGATTTTGCGAGACCTTT
>NZ_LWFU01000643.1:0-1711 GCF_001635135.1 Oleiphilus sp. HI0080 | reverse complement strand
TATCCTCAAAATCTTCGAGGGATTCAAAGCTCTCATTATTAATCTTGGCAATGATATCTCCCTGTCGAATACCCGCATTGCTTGCAGGACCTGCTTGCACCTTCACAACCTGAACACCGCCTTCAAGCCCTGCATCTTTCAACACAGCGTCATCCAGCTCCTTGACCATCACACCGAGGCGATTGGCTTCTGGAACGGTTGCTTTGGCAGGTTTAACCGGCACATCTGAGCTGTTTGGCAGCTCTCCAATTTCAACCTTCACGGTTTTTCGATCACCGTTACGGATCACCGTAAGTTCAGCGTCCTCACCCACCTTTGTACGACCAACAAAATGCGGCAACTGCGAGGACAAATTGATCTTCTCATCTTCATATTTGACGATAATATCACCAACCTGGATTCCCGCTTCCTGAGCGGGTGAACCCGGCACAACCTGAGCGACTAATGCACCATGCGGTTTATCAAGACCAAACGACTCTGCAAGCTCTTTACTCACTTCCTGAATCAACACACCCAACCAACCGCGGGATACATACCCCTGGCCGCGCAGTTGATCAACTACTTCCATCGCAACATCCATAGGAATAGCGAAAGACATACCCATAAAGCCGCCAGAACGCGTATAAATCTGCGAATTAATACCTACGACCTCACCGTCCATATTGAAAAGCGGGCCACCCGAATTGCCGGGATTAATCGCCACATCAGTCTGAATAAACGGCACGTAGTTTTCATTCGGCAGGCTGCGCCCTTTTGCACTCACAATGCCGGCCGTTACCGAGTAGTCAAAACCAAAGGGCGAACCAATGGCAAACACCCATTCGCCCACTTTTAAGTCTTTGGATTTACCTAGCTTAGCGGTCGGCAAACCATCCGCTTCAACTTTCAAAACCGCTAAATCAGATCGTTTATCTGAGCCGATTAATTCCGCTTTTAATTCTCTACGATCGTTGAACCGAACATAAATTTCATCGGCGCCTTCGATCACGTGATTATTGGTCAAAATATACCCATCATCGGTCACCACGAAACCCGAGCCCATCGACTGGCGCTCCTGGCGTTTCTCGCGATCCTGATACGGTGCGGGAGCCCCAAAGAAATGACGCAGAAAATCCGGAATCTGCTCCATATCGCCTTGGAACATTTGCGATTGAGGTGATTTTGACGTGCTGATTGTGCTGATGTTCACCACTACAGGCGCATGTTCCTCAACGAGCTCAGTAAAATCTGGAAGACTGCGCGCATTCGCAGACACAAAGGATAAAGATAAAACTAGTGCTACTAGCAAGCGCATACCGTGCGCCAAAGTACTATTCATAACGACTCCTAAAATCTCAGGAAACAGAACGATCTCAAAATCATAATTAGGGTTGGTTAAATTAGATTCAAATTAACCTTAAGTAAGACATTCAATTTTGTGCGAGGCCACACGCGGAATGCAGAGTACTTACGCTCGAAACTAGCTTTTTGGATGGCACGCAGCGCCATCCGTATTCGACAAAGCAATAGATTCGATGATGGGCTTAAAACGCACATCGCTGTGCATGGACGCACTCTTCTTTCGAGCAATCACAAATCCGAACAACAATCCTACGACGCCTCCAACGATTGAAGCGAGATCTCCCCCAACCAACTGCATCGCAAATGCTGCGACCACGACCATTAGCAATAAGGGAATGACAAACATCAACACGGACGCCTGCAGCAAGCC
>NZ_LWFU01000642.1:0-1304 GCF_001635135.1 Oleiphilus sp. HI0080 | reverse complement strand
GTAAATATACATACTTGTTTTCTGCCCTGATTCAATGTGAAAAACGGAGCCTGCGGCACGCTCACTAAGTTTACATCTTGCTCCATTTTTGAAGCGCGCAGTTTATCAGCTTTGTTTAAGCATCAAAACTGATAAAAAATCATATATATATTCTGATATAGAATTATCTCTAGCCTGTCTTCTAGGTGTCGTAATTTAATACCGGAGATAGCCATTTCTCGCATTCAGCAAGACCCATATTTTTGCGTTTAGCATAAGCGGTTACCTGATCACGCATGACTTTACCCACATTGAAGTATTTGGACTCTGGGTGTGAAAAGTAAAAGCCTGAGACCGATGCAGCAGGTGTCATCGCAAAATGTTCAGTGAGCTTCATGCCTGCATTGTTTGTCGCATCGAGAAGCTCAAATAGCGTCTCTTTTTCTGTGTGGTCAGGACAGGCGGGGTATCCCGGAGCAGGCCTGATTCCAACATACTTTTCTTTGATTAGGCTGTTATTGTCCAAAGCCTCGTCTTTGGCGTAGCCCCAGAACTCTTTTCGAACACGCTCATGCATATGCTCGGCAAATGCCTCAGCTAACCGGTCAGCAAGCGCTTTGACCATGATCGAATTGTAGTCGTCACCTGCGTCCTGATATTCCTTTGCCAGTTCTTCAGCACCTAATCCCGCGGTGACCGCAAAGCCACCAACGTAATCATGAATGCTTTTTTCGCATGGCGCTACAAAATCGGCAAGCGAGAGATTTGGTTTCCCAGGCAGATCGTTTTGTTGGCGCAAATGATGGAGACGAGTAAGCTCTTCCGAGCGGTTTTCGTCTGTGAACAGTACGATGCTGTCGTCTGTAATCGATGCGGCCGGCCAGAAACCAATTACCCCGTTTGCCGTTATACGAGGGTCCGCAAGCATTTGTTTTAGTATTTCTTGGGCATCGTTGAATAAGTTTGTTGCTGCTTCGCCAATGGTTGCATCACTCAGGATCTTTGGATATTTGCCGACAAGATCCCAGGAGATGAAAAAGGGTGTCCAGTCGATGTACTCAACCAATGTTTCGAGCGGGTAGTTCTCAAAAACCTTCGATCCAAGAAATGTCGGTTTCGGGGGTTGATAGCCTTCCCAGTTAATAGCCGCTTTATTTGCGCACGCTTTGTCGTAGCTTAGCAGTGATTTTTGGCTAACGCGGTTTTTACGTCGCTCGCGGATGGTTTCGTATTCTTCGCGGATATCTTTGGCAAATTGCTCGCTTTGGCCTTCGCTTAGCAGTGTTGTTGCAATACTGACTGAGCGAGAAGCGTCCGTTACATAT
>NZ_LWFU01000641.1:0-1657 GCF_001635135.1 Oleiphilus sp. HI0080 | reverse complement strand
TCAACGAGCCAGCTCTTGTCTTGCGCTTGTTCTAACCCAATGGCTTTGGTACTTCCGATAAACTGGACGTTAGCTCGTTGCAGCACATATTCAGCAAACGCTTTGGTATCAAGCCAGCCAGACTGCGGGAAAAAAAGACCTGTACTGTTAATCGCGATGCGGCTCTTGAACGACAGCTCGTCGGACGGCAATTGCTGAACAAAGCTGCTAGGTGGAGCATAATGCCTGATGAATTCATCTTGGCGCTGCTGTTCGTCTCCTGACCAAGCGAGTTGCGCAAGGCCGACAGGGTGCCAAAATCGGCCTTCACTGCTTTGCTGCATCCTTTCGTAGTAGCCTTGTGCCATATTGTGGGCGTGAAAAAGCAGCTTGCCCTCCGCATTCACCTGTCTTGGATATTTTGCGTACATAATTAATTGAGGTTGCGAGCTTGCCCCTGCTAGAGGCTGGGTAGCCCTGTCGATTAGCTTTACATCAAAACCATGCCTCGAAAGCGTAAGGGCTTGTACCAACCCGGCAATACCTGCTCCGATTACGATAGCACTGTGGTTGTTCAGGTCATTGATCGCGGCTTGGGTATGTGTGCTTGGTGACGCTTGATGCCAAGGCTGGGCTGGAGTGGTGATTGGTTTGTTCGGTGTTTTATTTGGATCGAAGGTTGCTGTGATCATTTCCCGCTTGGGGCCGTAACCAGCTCTCTTGCTTACCACAAAGCCTGCTGCGGTTAAATTTTTACGTATTGCGCTCGCTGAGCTGAAGGTGGATAGGCTGGTGCCGGGAAGAGCTTGGGCGCCAAGATACTCAAACAATCGATTAGACCACATGGTTTCGTTAATCTTGGGTGAAAATCCATCCAAAAACCAAACGTTTGCGGGAATATCGTACGCTGCAAGCGCGCTGTCGAGACTGTCCAGTATCAGGCGTAACTGAACACGTCCTTGTTCAAATTCTAAGAGATGAGCGCCCTGAATAGGTTCGGGGTACTGATCGATTAACTTGCCATACTCGATTGCGAGTTCCGGAAAATACTTGGCGGACTTTTGTAAGTCTAGCTTAGTTAAAGGAAAGCCTTCGATGCTGATAAATTCTAGGCACTTTTTTGGTTCTGGCAAAGAGCTCCATAAAGCATAACAGGCCACGAAGTTCAGTCCGCTGCCGAATCCGGTTTCAGCGACGACTAAGGTGTCACTAACACGCCGAGAATCTTGGAGCTTTTCTTTAAGCTTGTTGGCCTCTAAAAAGACATAATTAGACTCGGCGAGACCGCCTTCTGTTTGGAAGTAGACATCGCCGAATGTCTTGCTAAATGGAGCGCCGTCGGTCCACTCAATTTCAGCCGTTGGGAGTAGCAAAGAACTTACTCTGTCGGCTGACTTGCGATTTTTACAGACTCTATCACGATGTTGTCTGTTGGAACGTCGCCGTAAGGTCCTTTTCTGCCTGTTTTTACTTTTGCAATTGTATCAACGACGTCCATTCCCTTAGTCACTTCACCAAAAACGGCGTAGCCCGGTTGAGCGGTGCTTTTGTTCAAAAAGTTGTTATTCACTAAGTTAATAAAAAACTGAGACGTTGCAGAGTTTGGGTCATTTGTGCGTGCCATCGACAATGTGCCTCTTGCATTTTGGATGGTGGGCTGAGCTTCATTTATGATCGG
>NZ_LWFU01000640.1:0-2076 GCF_001635135.1 Oleiphilus sp. HI0080 | reverse complement strand
AGCCACTAAACTTCTCTTCTAACGGCTCGACAACACGCTGATCTGTTTCTCGTGACTGGGGAGCGGGCGCCCACTTTGTCAGCCCGTCTAGCATATGATCCACCCCAAAATTTCCAAGAGCAGTCCCGAAATAAACTGGAGTAAGCTCACCCGCTAGAAACAGCTCCTGATCAAACTCATGTGAAGCACCTTTTACGAGATCGATCTCATCTCGCAACTCCTCGGCATATGCTCCCAGCTTCTCGTCCAACAACGGGTTATTCAAACCCTCAATGATCTCTGAATCTTGGATACGATGCCCCTGCCCAGTCTTGTAAAAATAAGTCTTGTCTTCGTAAAGGTGATAAACGCCCTTAAACTCCTTACCCGAGCCGATTGGCCAAGTGATCGGTGCGCACGCAATCTTAAGAACATCTTCTACTTCATCCATCAACTCAATTGGATCACGAATATCTCGATCCAATTTATTCATGAAAGTGATAATCGGAGTGTCTCGTAAACGCGTCACCTCCATCAGTTTAATCGTCCGCGCCTCAACACCTTTGGCCGAGTCAATCACCATTAAGCAGGAATCAACGGCCGTCAATGTACGGTAAGTATCTTCTGAGAAATCTTCGTGCCCGGGAGTATCCAAAAGATTCACGAGCTTTTCGTTATAAGGAAACTGCATAACAGACGTTGTGACCGAGATACCGCGCTCTTTTTCCATCTCCATCCAATCTGATTTCGCATGCTGGCCACTCTTTTTACCTTTTACCGTCCCAGCTTTTTGAATCGCCTCGCCGAACAAAAGAACTTTCTCGGTTATCGTCGTCTTACCGGCATCTGGGTGAGATATAATCGCGAAGGTTCGACGATTCTTGATTTCTTCTGCAAACTTGGCATCAGCCATGGTAATAATTAATCCTGTAGTGCTTTGGGACACGCCGGCTTGCTTCTTTCTAAAACGACAAGTTCTACGGCTCTTATTAAACGAAGCGGCATTCTAACGAATTGGGAGACGGCAATAAAACAGTTTGCTGCAAGCAAACACAATGAAACGGCTGAAACACAAAAAAGGAGTACCCTTTATCCCTCGCCGTTTCAGCCAGATGGTCAGATTATTTGGTCATAAAGTTCTCGGGTGATCGTTACAGTCAAGGGAATGGGATTGCCTCCCGCACTCGGATCATCCACCGCCATCTGCGCCAAAAGATCTAATTGCGACTTATCCACGCCAAGTTTCGACATTTTTTTAGGCACGCCTAATTTTTCCGAAAATGCGACAACCCACGCATAAAACCCATCAAAACCGCCTTCGATATCGAGATATGCTGCGAGTCTCTCTACACGAGACTCGATGGCAGGCCGATTAAATTGCATAACATATGGCAATGCAATCGCATTCGTCATCCCGTGCGGAGTATCGTAGACCGCTCCAAGCGGATGCGACAAAGCGTGAACGCAGCCCAAACCCTTTTGAAATGCAACAGCCCCCATCGCAGCAGCGCTCATCATATTTGCTCTAGCAACAACGTCCCCGCCATCTTGGTAAGCTTGAAGCAAATTATCTTTGACGAGCTTCATCCCTTCCAAAGCGATGCCTTGAGACATGGGGTGATAGAGTGGCGAGCAGTAAGCCTCAAAACTATGAATAAAAGCGTCCATTCCGGTACCCGCCGTAATCATTGGAGGCAGCCCCAGCGTTAACTCTGGATCGCAGATAACCACAGATGGCAACATTTTCGGATGAAAAATGATTTTTTTTACGTGATCAACCGAGTTCGTCAAAATACCCGCTCGCCCAACTTCAGAGCCAGTCCCTGCGGTAGTAGGAATCGCAATAATGGGCGCGATTCCCTCTGAATCCGCTCTCGCCCACCAATCATCAACATCCTCGAAATCCCAAACAGGCCTAGCCTGGCCTGACATAAAGGCGATAATTTTACCAAGATCTAGGGCCGAGCCCCCACCCAAAGCAACAACCCCGTCATGGCCACCCGATCTGAAGACACCGAGCCCCTTCTCCAAACTTAGCTCATCCGGGTTTGGATAGACCTCACTAAACAACGCTCTTCCCAAGCCCCCGCGCTCAAG
>NZ_LWFU01000639.1:0-1712 GCF_001635135.1 Oleiphilus sp. HI0080 | reverse complement strand
CCTATGAGTCTGAAATGTTGATTACCTTGTCGCTACTCTGATCTACATGGTGTTTGCAGCAAGGTTAGATGAAGATCTATAAATAGAACTCAGAGGTCTAAAGAGCCAGATAGGCCGCACCTGACTTTAACTCAGCTTCAGAGATTTCCAAAATCGAGGGTGGAATCGAAACGTCGTAAATCCACAATGCCGCGAACAATTTGTCGTAGTGAGCAGGCAGCTTCAGCGATGTCATATAGACTTCTTCCGTCAAGCGCGTGCGCAACAGACAGTTTTCGTAATCAATCACATTATTGCCTTGCTCTTGCTTCGCGCGGCAAATAGATAAGTACCCCTCTCCCGCTGAAGTATTTGTATTGGTCACAGTTAATTGCAGGTCCTGAGTCGACCTCAAATCAAAATCCCGATCGACTTCCAGGTTTTGCTGCGTCACCTCTGCGCCTTTATCATCTAATGCGCTAGTGTCATTCGCGTCATCGCTTGATCCACCACTTGGCGCGCACGCGGACAATAGCAACGCTAGCAATATGCCAGATAATCTAATGTATTTTAGGTCTATATGCTTTGAGTTCATATACGGCTCCGCTCTATCTAATCTGCATAAATTAAGGTTGATTGCGCTTTCGACTCAAGAAACCAATCCGTCTGTTCAGCTCCCGAAGACTCTGCAAACGCCTTAAATTGAGGATATGCGTCACGAATATCCACTTTCTCGAGCGGGTGCTTCCAATCACTAGGTACCTCGATCGCCCAAGGCATCCCGTTACTGGTTTGATAGTATTGCTGTAAGGACATCGAGGAGGTGTCGTCACCGATGCTTAATAAACCACTATGCAGAGCGTTCGTTGGCGCGTTGTTTTTCAAGTGCACCTCCCATCGCTTGCCCGCGTATCCGCCGACAACCGAGTCCACCATAGAACTGTGGGTTGTACCGGGAGTGGCAAAGATAAATGGATCATAGGGTGGTGCTGGAAATGCTGCTTTGCTCACGCCATTCGTAAGCGGCATGGTCAGCTTCCAACTTGGACGTATCGCTGAGCCGCATCCTAACTCTGTTCTAAAGTAATCGCAGTCGACTTCACCCCTGCTCACCATTGACCAAGCGTTTTCCATAATTGTGACGACCGCATAAGTTTGATTACCCTCCAAGCTCAGCCCATCTACATTCACGCCGTTAAGCTCAAGCTCCAAATCTGGCTCTCTTACCAAGCCAGGAGGTAAAGATGGAAACTGAATAGCAAATCCATTATTAAACCCTGCCCCAATCGCAGCAACTTGCCCCTCTATTTCTACCCGTATGATTTGATCACCAATGGCATATTCTGCGATTCTCATATTCATCAGCAAATCATTCAGATCATAATCGCCCTCTATTGGCCACAAATCCTCGTATGCTATGGTCGTAAACCCTTGGGCACTCGGGTAGTAGGAGACGCTGATATTTCCGCCTGTCACCTGTATGGGATAATCTTCCACCTCTCCATCAGAGACACCACCTGCCGGGCCTATTGAAGCCACGCTGCTCAACCTAAATCTTGCCCAAGTGCCTCCCTCTTTTGCCCACACGGGAATCGTATAAGAGATCGAATTTTGTCCGCTAGCAAGCGGTTCGTCAGTTACTATTTGCTCAGCGGAATCAAACACTCCATCTTGGTTCCAATCGACCCAGCCATTGAGAAATCCACCACTCTCGCTTGCAACAGCGCTTATCA
>NZ_LWFU01000638.1:0-1797 GCF_001635135.1 Oleiphilus sp. HI0080 | reverse complement strand
CGGAGCGATTAATGTACTTAGGCGTAGGTAATCATCGCTTTATGTTCGGGTGTCAGTAAGTGTGCAATGTGATTGATGCTCGAAACATAGCATTGACCATTTTTGGCAAACAGTTCGGTGACGCCCGTATTCCTGGTTTGAAGATTCAGATCGATCATCATGTGCGCGTCGAGCCGCATGATGTGTTTCATTGCCATTGAAATGGCCCCACCTGAACTAAATACAAAAACACGTTCTGTTTGCAGGGCCATCAACTCTTGCAAGGCGGTTTGAATGCGCTGCTCAAATTGCGGCCACGTTTCTGGAAGGTTATCTCCAAGCCGTCCTTCAGACCAAGCTTGTAGCGCACGCCGTAGTGCCGAGAAAAACTCAGCGGGCTTAGTCGGCTTGGGCTCGTCGCTCGCCAGTGTGCTCAAGTATTCGCGAATCAGCGCCTCAAAGTCGAACTCGTTCCAATTAGGATCGACTACTTGCCGTACTGGAAGATCTCCAAAGGCCGCGAGTACACCCTGTGCGGTTTGCTGATGTCGGGCCATGCTCCCGGTAATAATGATAGATGGGGGCGCATCAAGCTGCGCAAGGTGCTCGCCGAGCTTGGTTGCTTGTGCTTCGCCAAGCGGTGAGAGTTGGTCATAATTGGCTTTGCCCAGAGAGGCTTGACCGTGGCGAACTAGGTAGATTTGGCTCATGTTTCGTTCTGCTCGTGCGCTAATTTAAAGACTGACAGCCTATTGTTTGCTGCATGCCAAGAGCAACTTTATTTCGCTGATTAACGGCTATTTCCGTTGGTTATGGCAGTAATCGTTCTTCTGTTAAGTTTTTATGATATTTTTGTTACAACGACTATATTTGCTCACACATTCCCGAAAGGCTTCATTTTTTATGTTCCCGACAAAATTTTCTGGCCCGAAACGCTCCGCAGGATATGCGAATAACGAAATCCTCAAAATGGGGGTGAGTTTTGTATTCCTGATCAGTGTACTGGGGTATGTGCTCGTCACAATGCAAGGTATGCCTGGCGGCTTCACCCTGGCGATTTCGGCCGCGGTTGGCGGATACATGGCGATGAATATTGGCGCAAATGATGTCGCCAACAATGTTGGTCCCGCAGTAGGCTCAAAAGCGATGACGTTGCTCGGTGCGATTGCCATTGCAGCGATATTTGAAGCTGCGGGCGCATTGCTCGCCGGCGGTGAGGTTGTCAGTACTATTAAAAAGGGCATCATTAATCCCGATGCCATAGCCGACAGTAAAACGTTTATGGCGTTGATGTTGGCAGCCTTGTTTGCGGGTGCTCTATGGCTTAACTTGGCGACCTTTTTTGGCGCGCCCGTATCGACTACGCACTCCATTGTAGGGGGCGTTCTGGGAGCCGGTATTGCTGCTGGCGGAATGGCGATCGCGAACTGGGATAAGATGGGGGCAATTGCCGCGAGCTGGGTGATCTCTCCGGTGCTGGGTGGTTTAATAGCCGCTGGCTTTCAACTCTATATAAAGCGCAACATCATGCACAGTGATGACATGCTTGGTGCCGCAAAACGATATGTCCCATACTTGCTCGGTATTATGGCTTGGTCGTTTGCGACGTATCTCGCTGTAAAAGGCTTGAAGAAAATTTTTCCGATGTCTTTCTTTGAGGCGGCCATGCTCGGCTTAGCGGTCGCTGTTGCCGTGTTTGCTTTGAGCAAAGTAGCGGTAGGGAAGGCGGCAAAAGTCAATGACAATAATTCTGAGGGCGTTAACAATCTCTTTACTTGGCCGTTGATTTTCGCCGCAGCACTCTTGAGTTTCGCGCAT
>NZ_LWFU01000637.1:0-8150 GCF_001635135.1 Oleiphilus sp. HI0080 | reverse complement strand
CGCTCATTCAACTCGCATACGCTCGAAGTGGCGACAAAGGCAATCATTCCAACATCGGGGTGATCGCTCGTAAACCAGAGTACCTTCCATTTATTCAAGCGGCCCTGTCAGAGCAAGCCGTCACAGCCTTTATGTCGCATACGCTGGAAAAAGACACTGGCAAAGTGCGCGGCTGGGCAATGCCAGGCTTTGACGCAATGAATTTCCTTTTGGAAAACAGTCTTGGCGGAGGCGGCGTCGCAAGCCTGCGTATTGACCCGCAAGGCAAAGCTTTTGCACAACAGCTGCTTGAGTTCCCGATTCCAATCTCTGCCAAGCTAGCCGGTGAACTTTGTCGCTAGCTCAAACGCATTTGAAGTAATGAGGACAAGAAAGAATGTCTGGTTATCAGTCAGTTTTGAAAGAAGGTCTTTTTGAAGGCAAAACCATCATCGTCACAGGCGGAGGAAGTGGCATTGGTCGCCACTTCGAGCGTATGCGAGTTGAATGAGCGGTACTGTCTCAGTACAGGGCTCGTCTAACGCCGCAGAAGAACTTAGCTGCGTTGATGGCGTGATTGCCGCGGAGCTTGTCGGATCTTGATCAAACTCATGATCGACGGGCAGCGTCTCATCAGCGCAGATGACGCTCATTGGCACATCTGATTTGGGGATCAAGCATGAGAATAATCGAATTTTTGGCCAGACCGTTGGACGTCCGCCGACGATGCCTGTAATGCCAGGTGCCATTCCCGTCGCTGCTTGGGCGATCTCTTTGGAGAAAAGCACTAATGACTTTTTATCCGGGCTAGCGACTGAAATCTTTATGACGATTTCGCGACAGCGTTCAGCATTGGATCGTGGGCCGTACGTCGCCTCGGAACCGAGTAGCTCTATCGACGTTTCCGAATAGGGTTTTAAGCCCTTCGCTTCGATCATTCTGGATGTTTTGGTGAGTATTGCTTCAGCCACTGCTTGCGCCTTGGCGGTTGCCTCGATGCCTGCGAGCAAGAATGTAACGGTGCATTTGAACCCGTCAGGATAGGTTGCTGATACTTTGTAGGAGTCGGTTGGCGGCTTACCGATCGCGCCAGAGACAGAAACGATGTTATCGGTGATTTGTTCAAGCTTTACTTGCGAGAAGTCGCATACAACATCCGGAAGAATATAGTTGTGCGGATCACCAATTTCGTAAACGATTTGCTCGGCAACCGTCGGCACAGAGACCAAACCGCCCGTATTATCTGGCTTAGTGACGGTGAAGCTCGCCTCATCATCGATCTCTACAATTGGGAAGCCCATATCATCGAAGCCATCTTTTACCAAGTGCCAGTCGGTAAAGTTGCCGCCGGTGCAATGCGCACCACATTCAATGATATGTCCGGCCAACGAGCCCTGTGCGAGTTTATCAAACTCATTCCAGTTCCAGCCAAACTCATGCACCATCGCACCAAGAACAACGGCGCTATCTACCACCCGGCCAGTTACCACAACATCCGCGTCTTGCTCCAGCGCCTTCACGATTGAAGGAGCACCAAGATAAGCATTCATGCTCACGAGCATCGGAGGGATCGAGGTTCCGTTGAACATTTCAACGACGCCGTCTTGCTCCAGCTTGCGTTTTTGAGGCAGCACATTGTCGCCATCGACCATGGCAACTTTCAGTTCGATTCCCTGTTGCTCGGCAATCGCGCTTAATGCGGCAACACAGGCTTTAGGGTTAACGCCTCCTGCGTTACTGATCACTTTAATGCCTTTCTCTTTTATTTGAGAAAGAAGAGGGCCCATGACTGTCTTTACGAAATCGGTCGCGTAGCCTGCATTCGGATCTTTCATTTTCTGGCCAGCCATGATCGACATGGTGATTTCTGCCAGGTAATCGAACACTAAATAATCGATGTTGCCCTTTTCGACGAGCTGTTGTGCCGCAGTTTCGGTATCGCCCCAAAACGCCGATGCACAACCAATTCTTATCGTTTTTTTCTCTGTCATGAGTTGAAATGCCTCGCTAAGACAGGTGGTGTTGCATGATGCATTGCGCGCAAATCCGTCTTGTGACCGGGTGCGCAATTAACGCTGACAGAACCATACCAAGCAAGTGCTTGGTTTGTAAATAGTAGATATGCTCGTTATGATCTTTTAAATGTTGGATCATTTGATCGAAGGCGATCTTTGGCCCTCGAATTTTGAAGATGGAGTTGCACTAGTGTCTGTGATTGTTGAGCAAGAAAAACTGGACCTTGTCGATGATTTAGTCGAGCAGGGGGTTGTGACGGACCCGCGCACCGCAAAAGGGCGCTTGCTTGCGAAAGCTGCGAAGCTGTTTCGAGCAAAGGGCTACGAGCGCACCACAGTGCGAGATTTGGCGGCGGCGGTTGGGATTCAGTCGGGAAGTATTTTTCATCATTACAAGTCCAAAGAAGAGATTCTTTTGGCCATGATGAAAGAGGTGGTGATTTACAATACACACTTGATGCGACGGCGCGTTAACGAGGCCAAGACGACAGAAAGTGCGTTGCATGCGTTAATTAAGTGTGAGATTGACGCTATAAATGGTCTTACCGGCGATGCAATGTCGGTGCTGGTGTACGAGTGGCGCAGTTTATCGGAAGACCACCAAGCTTATATTCTCAATTTACGCAGTGAGTATGAGCAGCTTTGGATGGATATATTGAATCGGGCCAAAAGTGAGGGCAAGGTCGTTGGAGATACCTTCGTTTTGAGGCGCCTGCTCACCGGAGCCATAAGTTGGACCACCACTTGGTATGACAAAAAGGGTAAGATGACTCTGGATGAGCTAGCACAAGAGACTTTGCATCTCGCGATTAAATAGAACTTTGATGACACCTTGTCCTTAGGCAGCGATATGAGCGATTCAAATAAAAGTAAAACGAATTTGAGTAGGGACGAAGCGAATCAGCACGCCGACGCTTCGGCAGCAGAAAAGCGGGATGTCGGCTTGGAAGAGTCGATGAGTTTATGGGAAACAACGCAAAGCGTGCTGTATGCCATGCTCGGTGTGCAGAAGTCGAAGAATGCCAAGCGCGATTTTACAAAGGGTAAGGCAAGCCATTTCATTATCATCGGTATCGCGTTTGGCATTTTGTTTGTGCTTGTCGTCGCCATGTTTGTGGGTGTAATTCTCAGCTTGGCAACAAGTTAGTTTTAAGCTGCGCAGTTGTAGCTTTGTATTTCCGGAGCTTTGTGTTTTCTGCGCACTCCAATAAGCCCCAATAGTCCCGCAACGAGCAGAGCGAAGCTTGATGCCTCGCTAACTTCAAAAGGATCCAGCTGATCTTTTGTTGTTTTAAGGTCTCCGCGAATGTGGACGTTGTCTATGTAAACGGCCTCACTCGAACTATTTACGTCCAGCCAAAAACCTACCCAACCCAAGTAGTGATCCTGAAGCCGAAGGGATTTGGAATATGTTCCTGCGCTTCCCAGGCCGGTCGAGAACAACGCCTGTTTCTGCGTTTCGGGGTTTTCATCGATTGATAGGGTCAGGCTGTCGCTCGACTCCGTGCTGCTCAGTACGCGCCAAGAAAAAGACAACGAGATGTCTGTGAAGGCGCTTGCATCGATAAAGAGCGAAACGTGCGTAGAGCTGGGATTCAAATAATCTCGCAGCCGAAGTTGTTGGTTATAAATAGCAATATCGTTCTCATCCGATTCGACGCTTATCCAGTTCGCTCCGGGGTCATTCGAATTACTTCGGGAAAAATCATCTTGGAAAATGACGGAGGCAATAATTTGGTTGCTGCCGAGCCCAAGCGTGAGCGCGATCAAAAAGAATTGGAGGTTTTTCTGCAATGCGATAGCGCAGCGTCTGACGCTACGAGAATCAGTTATGGTCTTCATATTCGTTCCTTGAATAGAGAAATGTATTGGCTTCCTTGCCGAGTAGAAGTCTACCAAGTAGGTGTTATGGCTTACAAGGTGCGTCGCTTTTGCATCTCCTTGTGAGTCGCGCGGTAATGAATGGGCAAACAGCAACGCGATTGGTAAAGATAATGCCTCTTGTAATCGTGCTGATCTGGACTTTTAGCGTAGTTACCCGGTTGGGTTGACGAAAATTTACTAATTTGTCGCAATTCGTAGCGCTAGATAACGGTGGGAAAGGATTAGGCTGCTACAATTGTTAGGTACGCTTCATCGATCCGCGATCGGTAAAACGTGCGTACGTATTAAAGAATCTAGTCGATCTAGCCGAGAGCATCTTGAAATTATTCAATGCATCACCTGCATATCGTTCCACTTGCCAAACAGGGAAGGCGATGAATCGCCTGGTTAGTTTGGCTTGTGCGTTGCTCCTTACTGCGTGTGGCGGTGGCAGTGGCGGTGCGAGCGATGATGCTGCGTCATTGGCTCAAGCAGCGGATGATACCCAGTTGATTGGAACGCGTGTTTCTCTGTCTGGTGAGTTGTTCGTCGATGACTTCTCTGAGCAGGATGCGGATACTCAAATTACCGGCGTCGCGACGATAGCGCCGCTTAATAACGAGGTGTCTTCTGCTCAGCGTTTAAACAATCCTACTAGCCTGGGCGGCTATGTGAGTGCTCGTTCAGGAAACTATCGAAACGGCGAAGTCTTCGCTGAGGATACGAGTGATTTTTATTCCTTACCGATGCTCGAGGGACAATCACTTTTTGTCACATTGCAGTCGGCGGAAAGTCTTGAAAATGCACAGTTAGATGTGTTTTTTCGCGTGTATAGATCATCGAATACCAATGTCGCTATTTTTGATCGTAATGTCAGTCAGCCGAGAAAGCTTGAGTTTGTCGCAGACCAAGACGATGAGTATTTAGTCCAGCTCTATGCCGGATCGTTTGGAAATACACCGGTGTTGTATCAACTAAAAACCTCGAGAACGCTCGCGAGTGGATCTGCGTTGGCGAAGGGCAGTTATGCCGAATTAGCGTCGGATCGTATTGCTTATGTGAATCATCGGGGTCAGCTTGTTCGAACAAATTCCCAGAGTGATGAAGATCTTGCAAAACTGAGCGCCCTGCGTGAAGCACACCAGCGCGAACAGAAAAAAGGCGAAAGGGCGGAGCCCGATTACCGCGCTAGTATTACGTCTACTCGTGTGGCGAATGCTGTGAACGATACGTTAGGCGCGTTGCAGTGGAATGTCGATCAGATTAAGGCGCCAGACGCTTGGGCAGCCTCGACAGGGGCCGGCGTGAGAGTTGCCGTAATTGACACGGGGGTGTCGTCGACGCATGAAGATTTGCTTGGCAATGTACTATTCAACGAGGGGTATGATTTTGTTTCAAACTCTCTGAATGGCGATGGTGACGGTCGCGATGGAGACTCCAGTGAGCCTTCCGGCGGTACGTTTCACGGAACCCATATCTCAGGTTTGATAGCGGCTGAGTCTAACAACTCAGCCGGTATCGCGGGCATCGCGTATGATGCGGACATTATCCCGATTCGAGTGCTTGATCAGACGGGCTCTGGTTCGGCTTTTGATATTGCCGATGGTATTCGCTATGCCGCAGGCTTGCGAACAACTGACGGTCTCATATTATCCCCGAGAGTCGATGTGATTAACTTATCTCTTGGGTTGAATGCCGATAGTTTTGTGATTGCCGATGCGGTACGTGATGCCGTTGCCGCAGGTGTTGTTGTGATTGCCGCAGCCGGAAATGATGCAAGTGATGCGGCGTTTTATCCAGCGCAGTACCCTGAGGTATTTGGTGTTGGCTCAGTGAACCATCAGGGCTTTCGCTCGTTGTTTTCGAATTTTGGTCAGAATGTATCGCTGATGGCGCCAGGCGGAACTGATACGAGCTCGATTTACTTTGACGGTATCGATGACGACATACTAGGGCCTTTTGCGACTTCACAGTATGCATTTTTCGTCGGAACGTCCTTCGCTGCGCCGCATGTCACAGCGGTTGTTGCGCTTATGAAGCAGCTCAACCCGAGTCTTGATTCGGTTAGCTTTGCTTCTCTTCTGAATCGAGGCGTTTTGACAGATGTGCGTGAGAGCGGTGCGTTCTACGGACGCGGTGTCATAAACGCAGAAAAAGCGGTAGCGGTGTCGGGTGGCTTGCTGAGCGACAAGCTTGATGCGTTTCCTGAATCATTGAGTTTCACACAGGACGATGAAAGGCTCGTCCTAACCTTGAGCAATCTTGGTGCTGGTTCTTTGTTTGTGGATTCCGTGACGTTTACTGCGCCTTGGTTAAGCTTGAGTGCGCAAGATACGGATGGATTTGGTTTGGGCCGCTATGCCATCACGATTGATTCATCGGTCGCGTCTGATTTGGCAGAATCTGCGCAGGTTGAAGTGCGTTATTCCTTAAATGGTGGTGCTCAGCAGATTAAGGCGATACCTGTTTACAAAGCATCAGAATCTCTTTCTAGTGCGCTTTCTGGTGTTTACGTTTATCTCGTACGAAAAGAGAGTGTAACCTCGTTTTCCTCATCTTATGAGGTTGTTCAATCTGCCTTTTTTGATCACGTTCATGGTTCGACGGCTTTTCGCTTTGACGATGTGCCCAGCGGCAATTATTACCTAGAGGCGAGTACGGACAATGATGGTGATCGACGGTTGTTTGATCCGGGCGAGGCGCTCGGTGCTTACCGTCTTTCAAATGATGATGCATACCTGACACTCAACTCTGATAGGGAAGGGGTGCGTTTTTCTATGACATTTCAAGATCTGGATGAAGCGAGTGAGTATGCTCAAAGCTTTGATCCCCAGATTGATCGCGCGTTGCCCTGAGCGTCTTTCTTTTCTTAAACATCACCCATCTTGGTGCTTAGCTATTGGCGCTTGGCGCTGAATTGTTTAAGCTCTCGAGATATGAGTACCCCCTATCTATGTAAGAAGAGCTATGTCTGAGAACTCCTCGTCTAATAAGCAATATACCGCCGACTCGATTGAAGTTTTAAGTGGGTTAGACCCGGTTAAAAAACGACCGGGAATGTATACAGAGACCACCCGTCCCAACCACCTTGCGCAAGAAGTCATTGATAATAGCGTCGATGAAGCCTTAGCCGGACATGCGACGAAGATAGAAGTTGTCCTTCATGAAGACGGCTCGTTATCCGTTTCGGACAATGGTCGTGGCATGCCGGTTGATATTCACTCTGAAGAGGGTGTTCCGGGCGTTGAGTTGATTCTTACGCGATTGCATGCCGGTGGTAAATTCTCGAATGATAACTATAGCTTTTCTGGTGGTCTTCACGGAGTTGGCGTGTCGGTGGTGAATGCGCTCTCGACCAAATTAGAGGTGTTTATCCGCCGCAGCGGTAATCTTCACAAGATTGCTTTTGCGGATGGCGATAAAACGCATGACCTAGAAGTCATCGATACGGTTGGTAAACGTAACACTGGAACACTCGTTCATTTTTGGCCCGACGCGAAATACTTTGAGTCTGTTAAGTTCTCGATTTCGCGTTTGCGACACGTACTTCGCGCTAAAGCGGTCCTATGTCCGGGACTGCACATGGTCTTTAACAACAAGCAGACCAACGAGAAAGATGAATGGCATTTTGAAGACGGCTTAAAGGATTACTTGATTGGTGCGACTGACGGTTTTGAAACCTGCCCAAAGGTACCGTTTACCGGATCAATGGCTGGCAACAGTGAAGCGGTAGATTGGGCTATCCAGTGGTTAACGGAAGGTGGCGACATCACTCAGGAAAGCTACGTTAACCTTATTCCAACCGCGCAGGGTGGAACGCATGTTAATGGCTTTAGAACCGGCTGTTTGGAGGCGATGCGTGAGTTTTGTGAGTTTCGAAACTTGTTGCCGCGCGGCCTTAAGTTAGGCCCAGAGGATATTTGGGACAAAAGCTGTTTTGTCCTTTCGGCGAAACTCGCTGACCCTCAGTTTTCTGGTCAAACCAAAGAGCGATTGTCTTCTCGAGAAGCTGCCGCGTTTATTTCGGGGGTTGTCAAAGATGCGTTTAGTCTTTGGTTAAACCAACATACGGATGAGGCTGAGCAGCTCGCTACCTTGTGCATCAATAATGCACAAAAGAGAATGCGCGCTAGTAAAAAAGTCGTCCGTAAAAAGGTGACTTCCGGACCTGCGCTACCAGGGAAACTTGCAGATTGCTCCGGGGTCGATGCGATGCGCTCAGAGTTATTTTTGGTAGAGGGTGACTCTGCTGGTGGCTCTGCAAAACAGGCGCGTGATCGTGAGTATCAGGCA
>NZ_LWFU01000636.1:0-2037 GCF_001635135.1 Oleiphilus sp. HI0080 | reverse complement strand
GTGAGAGTAGGTCATCGTCAGGCTTTAATCAGAAACCCCAGCAGACATCCTGCTGGGGTTTTTTTATGTCTGGAGCGTGCTGTTCTCATAGCCAAGTGCTATCGCCCAGTCGCCTTGCTGTTACGAGACAGCCTTTAGCCGGACAGGACTTGATACTTGTTCAACTACTATCCAGTCATCGGGATCCTGTTGTGAAGTCGTTTTGTTTTCAAACGTATAAGTGTTCGGCGTGATCGGTCTTTTTGCCTTGGTCCAGTGCTCAATCTGAGTGGCTGTGCCAGCGATGATATTTTGTTGGCCTAAGAGACTATCAATGTATTCACCAATAAACTCAGTTGGAGTTACCCGTTGTAAACGCCTGACTTTCCTTTGCTCTCGCAAAGCGAGAGCTTCGTTACGTCGGGACTCGCAAGTTAGCAAATCGCGCTGGCGAAGCTCCTCTCTTCCCAAGCGTATGACCTGAATAAACATGATTCCGATTAGGCATAACGTCATCGCTGCGAGGAAACTAATAAACCAATACATACGCATCCTTATTGTTCGTTGCTTCGATTACCTAAAGTGATAGCAGATCAAATGCGATGATGTATCGTTTATGACTAAGTCTTAATATCCGGTCGTCCTTTTTTGTTATTCGGGATTCGTGCACTCTCCAGCCGAAGGGTTCTCGGAGCATCGAATCTTCCATAGGAGCTTGAGTGCTCTGGCATCCATGATCTCTTCTTCCTTCAGTGCTAAGCGAACATCTCTGCTGAGCTTGATGAGCTCACTACGTGTTTGCTCTTCGGTTTTGATCCAGTACTTCGCCGGTATCTCGGCCTCAGCATCCGCTACCAATTTGTCGATATCTTTAAGCCTGCTTAGCACGTACTCTCGCATCTTGACTCCAAAGTCTTCAGGCCATGACTTCTTTCGAGTGATTGTTTGCAGCATTCCGTAGTAAAGGCGATAGTCGAGGATCCCACCCTTCTCGCCAAGTCCGTGATACAGCTCAAATGTATTGTATGCTAATGCTGGCATCATCAGAATGTCGATGTTGCCGTTATTAAACTGGCCCGAGAAGGTTGCAAGAGATGTAGAGACCGGGCTTGCCCCGACGAGATTTGCAAGTTTGTGCGCTTGAGGGTCCCCATTAAGTACGGAAATTTTTTTACCGGCAAAGTCCGAGACTGAGCGGATGCTTTTATCATTGACGAATGCATACATCGATCCTACCGGAAACGCCGCGACAGCTTCGTAATCTCCGTTGGTAAGGATCTCTCCGGCTTTTGGGTTGGCCATTGTTGCCGTAATCTTGGCCAGTCCAGTGTCCGATACCAAGCCTCCAATAGCATCCAGCGTACCTGCAAACGGTACGTATTGCCGTGACAAAATAGCGCTTAGGTGTGCTGCATCGCATACGCCCACTTTAAAGTCGTTGGACGCTACTTTTTCGTCAGTATATGCAATGAATTCGATATCAAGTCCCCATGCTATTGCTTTTGGGCGTAAGTCCGAATAGAAGCCCATTACGGGTCCGTTCTTCCCTACGGGATCCCACGTGCATATTTTTTTCTTCTGGATTTCGGTTGCCGTTAGTGGGGCTGCTAACAAGATACCTACTAAGGTGGCTATCGGTAACTTCATGTTATTATCCTTTTATTGGCGCGTGTACTGGCTAACTGATGGTCAAAAAACAACCACCTAAGTTATGCCTGTGGGGTTAGACTTGTTCAACCCAAAGCAAAGCGTGACTTGACTTGAATCGAAAATTTCTAACTAAGGCATGGAAAGTGATTTAAATGGCTTGGAAATTGCGGTGTCCGGGTTTATAGTCTTACTTTGGATTAATAAACGTTTGGCTGGTTTGTTAAGGTTATGCCCGAGTCTCATAATAAAAAGTTCAGCACGGTAAGTTCGTTTACGTTGATAGGCACGCCTATGCTTTCATCTTCCCTCTTCGGGCTGCTTCTCCTGCCGTAAGGCAGACAATATATTTATCTTTCTATCACCAGTTTTAAATTATTCTTCGTAAATGAATTTGTAGGAGTTTGACTT
>NZ_LWFU01000635.1:0-5173 GCF_001635135.1 Oleiphilus sp. HI0080 | reverse complement strand
ATCTACAACTCTTGCAACTCGATTTCAGTTTACTGACTTCGAAAAATACTTCATGTTCCTGATCCATAAGGTACCTAGCATAGCCTCTAAGGCTCCATTGGATATCATGCATATTCAATGGCTTGATAAAATGAATATAAACAATAAACAAATAATTCTTATTGTGGTAATCAGGGATATAAGAGACATTCTAATCTCTAAACACCCGCTTATACCGGACCAATACTTTATTGGATTTGACAACAGTTACTGGCCTAGTGACGAATTTGATAACGAATGGAACTATGTCGCGCCAGGAATCATAGATATTCATAACAAAGTTGTACTATCTAAAACAAATCCAAATGCAGTCATAGTAAAATATGAAGATTTAGTTACATATCCGAACGATATCCAGAAAAAACTAGCAGAAACATTTGACCTTAAATTCGATATTAACTTTGTAGACTACCACACCAAACCAGAACGACTTGCGTATACATATACTGGAAAACATGCTGCGAAGGACCAGAGCCTAGTATTAGAGGGGCAAAAAATATCTAAGAAACTACGAAAATGGGACGACACTAAATACTACAAACGTATTTATGACCAATTCAATCAATGCCCTAAACTATTCGATATTCTAATCCAATACGGATATGAACAAGATGATCAATGGTTTGATAAAATCGAACAGTATATAAAAACCACACAAAGCTAAAGACTTGGCGTGCATCCAAGGACTTTGATCCTAAATGAACAACCAAAATAAATACTCACATAAACTTTGCTCGGTAAACGTGTATCTATGAAAAGCAGACAAGCTAAACAGGGCATTTTATTAGTTGCCAACTGGGACTCTAACGTGGGCTTTGCATGGTGGCTAATGGAAAGTTTTTGGCGAACGATCGCGCTCAAATATAAAGCACGCTTTCATAGCTATCTAGCATACCCAAGCATCAGCACTGTGCCACAAGCAATTGAAACAGCGCCTATTGAGTGCCACACCATTAACTTCACACTCAGTTCTCCCTCAAGCCTTTTTAGGCAACTCTCGTTTATTCGCCAACACAATATAAAAACGATTTATTTTTCAGATCAAAAGGTCGCCCATTGGCGCTATGCGGTGTTTAAGTTATTTGGTGTAAAATACATTATCGTGCACGACCATACACCAGGCGAGCGCTCTAAAAGTGCGGGCTTAAAAGGCTTTTTAAAATCAATCTTGAATAATTCCATACTTAGCGCAACTGCCTTATTTGCAACCAGCGACTATGTAAAAGCCCGCCTTATCGAAACTTATCGTGCCGCTCCATCTAAATGCTACAACATTCCAAACGGCATACCTTACTACGAGGTCAGCAGAGACCGCTCTGTACTAGGCCAGTTTGATATACCGCACGATAGCACTGTGATTATAGGCACAGGTAGGGCAAATAAGTTTAAGGGTATCGACTTTGCTTTAGAGTGCATGGCGCAACTAATTAAGCAAAACCCACCAGGTACAAACCTAGTGTATTTATACTGTGGCGATGGCCCTGATCTCGAGCACTTCAAATATAAAGCAAAGCACTTAGGTATAGAGGGGTATGTTCGCTTCCCTGGAAAGGTTTCAAACTTAGACGATATATGTGCAGCAGCCGACCTTGCATTCCATCCATCTGAAGGAGAGGTAGGCTACTCGTTATCGATTCTTGAGTACATGCGTGCAGGCTTACCCGTTGTTGTGCCGAATAACCCCTCTGTTTGCCTTGCAACTAGCAATGCCGAGACAGGATTAATCTATGAAAGAAGCATAATAGATTCGGCAGTAACAGCGCTATTGCGGCTCGCTACTGACCTAGACCTAAGAAAACACCTAGGTGCAAATGCACAGCGAAGCATAAAAAACCAATACAACTTAGACACAAGCCATGCAAAACTAATTCATGCTTTTGAAGCAGTGCAAAGTGCCTAACTCAACGATGCTTTCGCACTCAGCGATTTATGCTATTGGCAACATTGCGCAAAAAATAGTGAGCATCATTATGCTACCTATCTATACGCAAGTGCTAAGCCCTGCTGACTATGGCGCAGTCGGCCTAATCACTTTTTTTATAGGCCTTGTAGACATCACCCTTGGTGCAAAATTAACACAGGCCGTTCCAAAGTACTTTCATGACTACAGCACTCTAAGAGAAAAAAACAGCGTTGTATTTACCGGCTTTAGCACCACCTTACTTGCCGGTATCATCGCAACACTATTAGTATTCTTCTCACGAGAGGTAACCGCAGATTACCTATTTGAATCATCAGATTTCGCAATCATTATTGGCTTGTTTTCTTTGCTCATTGTCAATCAATCTGCCGAGTACAACGCACTCACTTATATCAGATTGCTTGAACGCCCATGGCTATTCACTGCCATCAGTATCGCTAAACTAATAACCCAACTAACCCTAAACATTTATTTCGTCGTTTATTTAGAGCTCGGCGTATTAGGTGTTGCGTACAGCGCTGCAATTTCAAGTTCGTGTTTCGCCCTCGGTTTAACCCTCTTTACTCTGTCAAAAACGGGCATTGGCTTTGACCGCGACATTGCCATCAAAATGTTCAAATTTTGTTGGCCTTTGTGGATTGGTGCGTTTGCAGCCCTTTATTACGGCTCGTCTAATCGCTACTTCATGAGTGAATTTAGCACACTAGACGATATTGGTTTCTTCGAACTCGCTGTAAAACTCACAATGATAATGTCCATTTTGATTTGGCAACCCTTTAGCCTGATATGGCAATCTGAGCGATTTAAAATCTATAAAATGCCCAATGCGCAAGAAATCTATAAGAAGATTTTTACGTATATTTCGAGTGTACTGTTAGTTGCGGCCTTATCAACCAGCTTATTTGCACTCCCAGTAATTGATATTATGGCGAGTGATGAGTTTCGCCCTGCTACCAAGGTTGTCCCCATACTTGCTTTAACGGTTGTCCTTACATCACTCAATTTCTTTTTTAACTTTAGTTTTTTTGCGACAGAGACAACCAAAATAATTTCACGCAACAACTATATATCGGCAGCATTTATCACCATACCGCTATTATTATTAATTCCAGAGTTTGGTTATATAGGTGCAGCGTTCGCGGCCTTGATTGGAGGGGTATTTCAACTCACTCTTACGGTTTACAGCGGAAAACAGAAGTTTGACATGGGAGTGACTTGGAAGTATTTTTTTCTGGTTTTAGTTATTTGCTTAACAGCTGTACTTATTGATCTGGTGTTCTTAGATAACCTTAGCCTAGTCACCGCAGTTGCGTGCAAAACACTTCTGTTGTCAGTAAGCGTACTTGTTGTTCTTATCGCGATTAGAACCGATAGCATCATACGAGTAGAAACAAACAACCTATTCAACAGGCTTTTCAAAAAATTAAAAGTCAACTAAAGGGGAAATCAACTATTCACCACTTAGGTTGCGGTACTAAAATTGGGAACCCCTCAATAATTGGAAATCTCATCTAGTTCATGGTTTTAAATTTGGGGGATAGGTCAAATCTACTTCTTACTTAGCGGTCGCTACAACTTCGACTAACAAATCTCGCATTTTTGCACCAATGACGCTGTCCGAGAAGTGTGCCTCTACATGGCGACGAGCATTCGACTGTAACCTAGTCCAATCATTAGGTCGACTGAGCAAATCTAACACCGCTTTAAAAATAGCCCTAGATGATCGTTCTTTAATTAATACAGCATTCTGACCGTCATCTACACACTCTGGTATACCACCAACATTCGTTACTATGGGAATCAGACCACTACTTTGAGCTTCTTGAATCACGACACCTTGCGTCTCAGTAAGCCCAGTACTTTTGCTAACTGTACTAGCCAAAATAAATAAATGGCTATCCATATATAATCTAGCCATATCTTCATTCCTAACATTTTCTAAAAATAAAACGTTCTTCTGCAAACCAAGCTTATTTGCCAACCCCCTAAGCCAAGCTTTACCTTTAGGCCCTACACCAACAAGCACCAATTCAACATTAACCCCTATATCTAATAACCGCCTCAAAGCAATTAACGCATACTGTTGCCCCTTCCCCCTATCATAGCGCCCTACGGATATTAAGCGCATCAGCTCACCAGACCTTGGTGCAGAAGGTGGGTAAAAAGGGAAGTCATCTATCGGTAGGCCTTGGGGTAAAACTACCACTTTTTGCTCTGGCGCTCCTAATCCCAGAACCTGCGACTTCGCAAAGTTAGTATTTACGATTATCCTACAAGCATATTCATACAGTATTTTTCTTTTATCAAAAGCCAACTGACTAACTCCTGCTGGCTGTAACCCATGAAACGTCAATACAACAGGAATATTCTTAGCTTTAGCGAATGACAAAAATTCATATGTCGATGCCTCACTATGTCCATGAATGATGGATACATCGAAAAATAAACGCTCATTTACCATGAAGTGGCAAAACTTAAGCAGATCAGCCACAGATAGGCTTTTTCGATGCTGCCCACTTCGTAAACATTCAAAGAGAATACTGAGGTTCTTAAAAGGATGAGCCATTACTAAACTTAAAGCATTCTCCTTATTTAACAGCGCAAACGGCAAAATGTATTTTTTTAAACCTAGAGTATCGATTTTTTTGCTGTGAACAGTCGATGCAAAATTTTTTGTATAAATCGCAAAGGACAGGTTGTTTCGAAGTAACTGAACGAGGTATGTATCCATCCAAGGTTGGTTTACAGTCGGAAATCTCGGGGCGATAACTAAAATTTTTCCTTCCAATACTTGATTCCTTTAACTTAAAAAAACATCTAGATTATGACGATAAAACTAGAGACTGACCACGCTACGCAACACAGTAATCGTATAACAATTCAACTCGAACTGAATCGACGGGGCTTAACTAGACAGTTTTCGTTTGAGTTCTTCCTGTTTCTCGACAGTATTCTTCGGTATAAACTGGGGTATAATTGCGCAGTGCGTAATACTCAAAGTATTAATCTTAAGGTCTCATAATACAATGTCATTAAAGCATTTAATAAAAAATGCCCTACATAGCGTAGGAATAGATATTTCTAGGGTAAGTGAAAATAAGCCTCCGCCTGTTTTAGATGACCTCCGGGAAACGATACACAAACAAAACATTGGTCGCCCTTCTGCTCATAACACCCCTATAAACAAATGTCGCACTGTAAGCGGACTATCGT
>NZ_LWFU01000634.1:0-3538 GCF_001635135.1 Oleiphilus sp. HI0080 | reverse complement strand
CTTCAGCGAGCATGATGAGTTGTGCGATAGCAACCGTTTCAGCAATGTTAGGAATGCCCTTGAGCCCCATTCTGGTCGATATTGCACCGCTATGCATGCTTCCTTGATAAAGGGAGCGGACCATCGGGTGCATAAAGATTGTAAGATCGTAGGTATACGCATAATCGAAACAGCGCTTTGAAATTGCTAGGGTATCCATTGTTGTAAAACCATTACTCAAGGCCTTACATCCCGAGTCTTTTAGCTCTGCGTATTCGCTTAGTAGCTTCCCTTCTAGGCTTTTGGTCATCGCCCCGATCATAATGAGTTCGGCGCCAGTGAAAGGCGTCACTTGCTGCTCAATCAGTTTTGAAATTGCAGGCACGTCGTTAACGGGCGAGGTGTTTGGCATTAAGCATACACGACCCACTCCTCCCGCAGCGGCTGCCTTTAGCTCTAAATCGATCACATTCAGACTAGAAACAACCATGCCCAAATCGGTTAGCGTGGGAACAACGAGTTTACCCTTGCAGTTGATTGTATTAGCCTCTCCACCATCTGGCTGATCGATTGATCTAATTAAGCCATCCTCAACAACTATTGTTTCAAACGGCGTTTTTTCGCCTTCACTGTTTAAATAGGTACCGCCGGTTAGCTTGAATTTCATTTTGAAGGCACCTCATTTTTTTGCTGTTTCTCCTCTACTTGACCGCTCATCGCCATAGACATTACTGCCATTCGCACGGCGATACCGTTTGTAACCTGATCTAGAATCACTGAACGAGGGCCATCAGCGACGTCTGAAGCGATCTCAACTCCCCGGTTTATTGGTCCAGGATGCATAACAATGGCGTCTGGTTTTGCATGTCTAAGTGCCTCAGATGTGAGGCCATAGCGTTTAAAGTATTCGCTCTCACTAGGAAGTAAAGCGCCTTGCATTCGCTCGCGTTGAAGCCGAAGCATAATGACAACATCAAGATCACGCATACCCTGCTCTAGATCCCAGAACACTTTCACGCCCATATCTTCGATATTTGGTGGGAGTAATGTTTTCGGCGCAATGACACGAATCTCTTCTGCTCCGAGCGCGTTTAAGGCTCGGATCTGAGATCTCGCGACGCGAGAGTGAAGTATGTCGCCAATGATCCCCACTTTAAGGCCTTCAATCTGCTGCTTTTTATGTCGAATTGTGAGCATGTCTAGCATGGCTTGCGTAGGGTGCGCATGCCATCCGTCGCCAGCATTGATGATGGCAACGCCGGGGGTGACCGATTCCGCAATAAAATGCTGGGCGCCACTTTGTGCATGGCGAATAACAAACATGTCGCTCGCCATGGCTTCAAGATTAAGCAGCATGTCTGATAATGACTCGCCTTTTGAGGTCGCTGAGGTACGAATATCCAAATTTAGTACATCTGCAGAGAGTCGCTTGGCTGCAAGTTCAAAGGTTGAGCGTGTGCGCGTGCTAGGCTCAAAAAACAGATTGGCTACGGTTTTACCTCTTAAGAGAGGGACGTTGCGAATGGAACGCTCACCAACTTCAATGAAGGAGTCAGCGGTATCCAGTATGTTCGTCAAAATTTCTTTACTTAGTCCGGCTATGCTTAAGAAATGCTTGAGATTACCTTGGGAGTTAAGTTGCAGAGAGGGATTCATGGCAGCGTGGTCCAATTAAGCATCTTGAGTTTTACGTTTTAGAAGAAGGGGCGCGGGGCCTTCAAGTTTCAGGCGTTCATTCGGAGCAAGGGAGAAACTCTGACCAATTATATTAGCGCTAATCGGTAACTCTCTTTGTCCAATGTCAGCGAGCACGGCCAGTGTAACGCTTGCCGGTCTACCGAAATCAAATAGTTCGTTCAGTGCTGCACGAATAGTCCGCCCAGTCATTAGAATATCGTCCACGAGAATGATGTGTGCGTCTTCGGTGGCAAAGGGAAGATTGGTCGGGGTTACAGTCGGTTGCAGGCCTATGCGTGTAAAGTCATCACGATAAAAACTGATATTCAGCTCTCCCATTGGAGCCTCATCGCCGAGCAAGCGATTAAGTTCACGGGCAACCCAGACGCCGCCTGTTTGTATACCTACGATACAGTATTTGCTGATATTAGAACTCTTTAGGGCTTGCTTTAGTTCATCAGCCATTTTTTCAATCAGGTTTAGCGCCTGAATTTCAGTGTTCGTCATTCTCATTCCTAATCTCAAACCAGCTTTCCAGCACGAGACATGCGGCTAGTCCATCAACTGAGTGGTCTCCAAAATCGACATGGCCTTTTTCTTCAAGGACCATCCCTTTAGCTTCATAACTAGATAAGCGTTCATCATGCATGTGAACGACTGTATGAAACCTACCGTGAATACGGTTTCCGAATTTACGAGCCCTTATGGACAGTTCACTCTCGGTTCCATCCATATTGAGCGGTAAGCCGACGATGACAGCTTTTGGCTGCCATTCTCTCAATAGCTTTTCTAGCTCCTGCCAATTCGGAATTCCATCCTTTGCTTTCATTGGACTTAGCTGGCGGGCTTTACGAATGAGATCACTACCGATTGCTACCCCAATACGTTTTAACCCAAAATCAAAACAAAGATAATTGTTAGCCATGTATTCTCATTGGACTCATTAGGCATGCCCTGCGTTCGTGCTAAGTTTCGCTGCATCGAGCCCGATGCTGGCCATTGCCATATCGTATTTTTGGCCCAAATCAGTGTGGAATAATATGTCCTCGCTAGATGCGCACGTTAACCAAGAATTCTGTGCGATTTCGCCTTCTAATTGCCCGGCACCCCAGCCGGCATAGCCAAGAGCAATAACAAATTTCTCAGGGCCTTCATTATTTGCAATGGCTTCGAGTATGTCTCGTGATGTTGTGAGCTGAATACTCGTGCTCACTTCATAGCTACTATCCCACGAGCTGCCATCGTTGTGCAGAACAAAACCGCGGTCGAGCTGAACCGGACCGCCTTGCGAGACGGGTGTTTCGTTATGCTGCCCGTCTGTCGTGAATGACAATTGCTCGAAAATATCCCCGAGATTAATTCCGCTAGATCTGTTGATGATGATGCCCATTGCGCCATCTTCATTGTGCTGGCAAATATAGGTAATGGTTCCGTTGAAATTGGGATCTTCTAGCTGTGGCATGGCTATCAAGAACTGGTTCTGGAGATTAATCGTCGTCACCGGCAGCATCAGCCTTTAGAAAGAAGGAAGGGTTTCTATTCTAGAGCTTCTAGAAGCTCGATACACCCCTTCCCGTGTAAGAAAATGTGCGAATTAACTCAAGAACATCGCGCTCTTTGCGAACTTCTTTGGGAAATGGCGCGAATGGAGCTGCGCGACTAACAATATCTTTTGTTTTAGCATCAAGCACTAAGTTGCCTGAGCTCTGTAGTATCTTTATATCTCTGATGCTGCCGTCAGAATAGATGGCGATCGCAACGCGCGGCTTTCCATAAAGCTTTCGGCCCGCATCGCGTGGGAAGAATTGTTTGCCGATGCGTTCTATTTTGGCAACAACTTGCTCCACATAACGAGCATCGACCGCTTTCATTGTTGACGCCG
>NZ_LWFU01000633.1:0-1585 GCF_001635135.1 Oleiphilus sp. HI0080 | reverse complement strand
TGATGATCTACCAATGTGCGCCACCCAACTTGTTGGAAAAATGGAAGTGCTTGTTCCGATGGCAGGTCTGATCAACGTAGAAGCCGAACTTGCCCGCTTAAATAAAGAGGTTGGCAAAGCCGAGGGAGAAATCAAGCGGCTTAAAGGCAAACTTGGTAACGAGAAATTTGTCAGCAATGCACCGGCCGATGTGGTTGAGAAGGAGCAAGCAAAGCTTGCCTCAGCTGAACAAAGCCTATCCTTACTGGCCGAGCAAATGGATAAGATCAAAACAATGTAAGGAAGCCTATCAATTGATTGGAATTTGTGGGGCGGGCGCGATAGGCAAATTGTGGGCTTATCGGCTCGGCGCTGACAACTGCTTATTTATCTCGTCGCGAAAAACGACAAAAGGCGAGATATCTAAAGCACGCCATAACATTGATTTTGAAATCACTAAGAGCCACGACGCCGATGGAGAGTCTTCGCAACTGAGCATCCCTTTGCTTAGCGTCACTGAGATTACGCACAAGACGGTGCACCTGAATGCCGTGCTCATTTGCACCAAAAGCTATGATGCGCTAGAAGCCGCCTTGTGTCTCGACAAAGCGCTCCGTGCATCCATTCCCTTCGTGCTATTTCAAAACGGACTGGGCAGTCATCAACGTATCGTTGGGAATCTGAAAACAAGAAAAGTCTTCGCCGCAAGCACAACATCTGGCGCAAACATCAATACTAACGGCCAGCTCGTGCTGGCGGGAGATGGCGACACGCTCATCGGCGCATTAAGTCACCACAGCGAGGGTATCAGCAGTAAGAGAATAAAAGAGCTGCTTACCCAAAACCTAAATAGAGAACCCTCCCGCGACCACCAAGTAGAATATTCTTCGAATATTGAGCCTATACTATGGAAAAAACTAATCATTAACTGCGGCATCAATGCCTTCACCGCTCTTGAAAATGTTCCAAACGGAGAGATATCCCAGACACAAACCTTCAGCACGCTATGGCAAGAACTTATTCGCGAACTCAGCTGTTTAGCGCCGAAAGCCGGCATAAATGCATCTGAAAAAGAGATCGAAACACTTATACTTGATGTAGCAAAAAACACGGGTAACAATATCTCGTCAATGTTGCAGGATGTGCGTGCGAACAAACCGACCGAAATTGATGACATTAACGGCTACGCCTGCAAAATATTGCGACAGCAAAACTGCTCAGCTCACGCTAATCAGGAGCTAACCAGGAGAGTTCATGCACTTAGGGATTGATCTTGGCGGCACAAAAATCGAAATTATCGTGCTCGATAATACCAATCAGGTTCAGCACAGAAAGCGCATCGCGAGCCCTCGCGACTCATACCAACAAACCTTGTCTGCCCTCGTCGATTTGGTTGAAGATGCCGAAGATAAGGTTGGTCAGCGTTGTAGCGTGGGAGTTGGAATACCCGGAAGCCTGTCTCCATCGACAGGGTTGGTTCAAAATGCAAACTCTACCTGGCTTATCGGGCACCCTCTGAAACAAGATTTAGAAAATTGCCTTCAGCGAGAAATTAAAATCGCCAATGATGCAGATTGCTTTACGCTCAGCGAAGCCTGCGACGGTG
>NZ_LWFU01000632.1:0-2371 GCF_001635135.1 Oleiphilus sp. HI0080 | reverse complement strand
TCTCCATGCCCTGCATCAGCATACAGCCATCACCAACAACGGCAACAACTGGCGTATCCGGGCGAGCAAGCTTAGCACCAATACTAGCGGGAATAGCCCACCCCATAGCACCAGAGTACTTAATAATATTGAAATACTGATGTGGTTTTCGCATCGTCCAATAATGCGTCGCGAAGAACGTGTGCGCACCATTATCGACAAACAATTGCGTGTCGATTGGCATTGCTGCGTCAAGTTCGTAAATCGCGCGCGCAGGATGCAATGGCATGCTCGTAGAGTGACAATCGTCGATGGTGTAACAATGCGAATGCTGCTCTCGTTGCTCGGCCAACCATTGCAGGCGTGCCGGCTTTGAATCTAGTAACTGCGACTGCGCCAATGTTTTCTTATCGCTAGATGCCCAATAGCGCAGCGTTGCCTCGGCATCGCTCACAACAGCCAGATCGGCCACATAGGTTCGGTTTAAATGATCAGGATCGAGATCTACCTGAATCAGCTTTCGCTCAGCAACGAGCTTATTGCTCCAGCCCATAGAATTGATCTGCCCCAAACGACTCCCAACAACCACAAGGCAATCGATCTCGCCATGAATCAGTAGCTCATTGGCAAGAGCGCTTCCGGCCCACCCGAACACCCCTAACGAAAGACGATGATCCTCGGGGAAATCGCCTTTCGAGCTCATCGTTGTAGCGACCGGAATACCAAAGAACTCGGCGAATGCTTCAAGAGCTGCAAAGGCGTTCGCTTTACGGACACCGGAACCAGCCAGTATCACGACACGTTTGTTCTCGGCCATCATCTGTAACGCGAGATCGAGCCCCTCTTGATCCAGTACCCGAGTACTTCGAGCCGAGAGATGACTATGAGGCATATAATCATAGGTTTGCTCATGGCGCTGAATATCAAGCGGAACAGCGAGATGTGCCACACCCTGCTTGGGGCCTTTGAGCGTCGTCATTAAACGCCGCAAATGATCCTCTGCCAGCTTGGCATGCGTTAGTTCAAACTGCTGTTGCGCAACGGTACCCAGCAAGTGGGTTGTTCTAAGACCGCCGGAACCCGGGTCTTGGATGGCATCTCGATTCCGCCATATCAGGGGCGCATCCCCCGTAATCACCAAAACAGGAACTTGGTCTGCATAACTTGCACTCAAACCAGTCAGCATGTTGCTCGCACCAGGACCAGAGATACCCATGCAAACACCAAAGCGCCCTGCCGAACGGGCAAAGCCGTCCGCCATGTAGGCTGCACCGGACTCCGTAGCGCACACAACGGGCGTTATGCCATTAACGTCAACCAGCGCTTGCGAGAAATTATCCACATAGCCACCAGGAATCAGGAACACGTGGCTTGCGCCTTCGTCTCGGATGGCTTGCACGATGTAATGGCTTAGCTTCAGTTCTGACATTGGTGTTTCGCTTTTATTCTCGTTATGTCGTAAGTATGCCGTTTGACTATCCATACGAACCTGATATGTTTGCGGCTTCATTTTTTAACTAAAACAGCCGAAGTATTTATTGTGACGTCCAGCTCTGAAGCTCAAAGCAAAGAACGCAGTTATCATCATGGGAATCTGAAAAGCGCGTTGATCGACGCTGCGCTGCAAATCCTAGACACTCGTGGCATTGAAGCGCTTTCTTTGCGCGCCCTCGCCAGCGAGGTTGGCGTAAGTCACATGGCGCCTTACGCACATTTTAAAAACAAAACTGAGCTGTTTCAGGCCATCGCGGCATCCGGTTTTCAGTCACTCACAAGACGCATGCAAGCCGTTCAGGACGAGAACAACGCCATTGAGCTGATACTCAATTACGGCACCCAATACATAGAGTTTGCAATCGCCAACCCCGCTCTATACAAAATCATGCTGTCGCAAACACAGACCGCGCCGGAAATGACAATGGAGCTTCAACAAGCAAGCAAAGAACCGCACGCGTTGCTCGTTCAGGCCTTTGAAAAGCTTCCTAACGCACACAGCCCTGCCAATCTTCAAGCGCAGGGCGCATGGGCCATGGTGCATGGTCTTTCTGCGCTTATTACAGATGGCCATTTGCTCATTCCCGATGGCATGTCGGTGAAGCAATATCTGGCTGCGACCTCAACACAAATGCCGCACTCTTAAATACGAGTAGCCAAGCCACGCCCTTGGGCGCTAGTACAAAATCTCGATATCCGATGTCGGAAATGCCACACAAGAATGTACCCATCCAAAGGTTTGGTCAGACTTTCGCAGCTTAGACTCCGGTGCGTTAAACACTTCACCCTCAATGACTTTTACACGACACAGGCTGCACTCGCCTGAGCGGCAAGCGTTTTCGACAAAGTAGCCATTGCGCTCCAAGCTATTAAGTAAGGGCTCACCAACCTCAGCCTT
>NZ_LWFU01000631.1:0-2862 GCF_001635135.1 Oleiphilus sp. HI0080 | reverse complement strand
CCATTATGGGGGCATCACTATTTATGGTCGAACGCGATTATAACTTTGGTGAGAGTTTAGTTTATGGTGTGGGAGCTGGCGTAGGCTGGGCTCTTGCGATCGTAGCGCTTGCAGGTATTCGCGAAAAGTTGAAGTATAGCGATGTTCCTGAAGGGCTCCGTGGCTTGGGTATCACTTTTATTACGGTGGGTCTTATGTCGCTTGGTTTTATGTCGTTCAGCGGTATTTCGCTGTAACTGTTAGTCGAAGAGGTTTAAAAGGGTAATCCCATGAATGCAGAACTCGTTCTAGGTGTTGTCATGTTTACCGTCATCGTACTAACGTTGGTAGCGGTAATTTTGGCAGCGAGAGCTAAGTTGGTTAGCTCCGGTAATGTTTCGATCATCGTAAACGATGATCCAAATTCAAAGATTGAAACGCCTGCGGGCGACAAGCTCCTACAAACCTTAGCATCTGAAGGCATGTTTTTGTCTTCAGCTTGTGGTGGAGGCGGCACATGTGCGCAGTGTAAGTGCAAGGTGCTAGAAGGTGGCGGCTCGATGTTGCCAACTGAAAAGACTCACTTCACTCGTCGCGAAGAAGCTGAGGGTTGGCGGCTTGCGTGTCAGGTTCCTGTCAAACAGGATATGAAAATCGAGGTCGACGAAGAAGTCTTTGGCGTTAAGAAGTGGGAATGTACGGTCGAATCGAATCCGAATGTTGCTACTTTCATCAAAGAGCTTACTTTGCGTCTACCAGAAGGTGAAAATGTTGATTTCCGAGCAGGTGGTTATGTTCAGCTAGAATGCCCGCCCCACGAAGTGGACTATAAGGATTTCGACATCGAGGAGGAGTACCGAGGGGACTGGGATAAGTTTAACGTTTGGCAGTACAAGTCAGTCGTTAAAGAAACAGTTATTCGTGCCTATTCAATGGCGAATTATCCCGAAGAAAAGGGTGTAGTTAAGTTTAATATCCGGATCGCCTCGCCGCCACCTGGGACCGACTTCCCGCCAGGGCAGATGTCGTCTTGGGTCTTTGATTTGAAACCAGGCGATAAAGTAACGGTTTATGGACCATTCGGCGAGTTCTTTGCTAGGGACACCGAAAACGAGATGGTTTTCATAGGCGGTGGTGCGGGAATGGCGCCAATGCGTTCGCACATTTTTGATCAGCTTAAACGACTTAATTCTAAACGTAAGATGTCGTTTTGGTATGGCGCTCGCTCTTTAAGAGAGATGTTCTATCAAGATGAATACGACAAATTGGCTGAAGAAAACGATAACTTCGAATGGCATGTAGCACTCTCAGATCCTCAGCCGGAGGATAACTGGGAAGGTTACACTGGATTTATCCATAACGTGCTGTTGGAAAACTATTTGAAGGAACATCCAGCCCCAGAAGACTGTGAGTTTTATATGTGTGGGCCACCTATGATGAACGCCGCAGTGATTGAAATGCTCAAAAATCTCGGAGTGGAAGATGAGAATATCATGCTCGATGATTTCGGCGGATAGCTCAATCTAAAGAATAAAATGCCAGACTTTGTTCTGGCATTTTTCGTTTTAGCGGGGAGATTTTTCCGATTTTTTTGGGAGGAATGAGTTTGGGTTTTAATTTTATCAGCCGGTTTGTGGTTGTTGCCTCATTTGTCGTGCTTGCGGGATGCTCAAGCGAGCGGACTGTGCATGCGTTTCAAGGTGCGATGATGGGGACGACATACACCGTGACGTTGGTCGAGGGTGGAGAGCCAAATTTCCAAGATGAACGTGTGCTAGATGAAGCTGAGTCTCTGTCGGTCCAAGCATTAGCTCGTGTTGATAAGGCCTTGTCGACCTATAAAGATGACTCTGACTTGATGCGTTTTAATCAATCGGCTGTTGGCTCTATTTATGAAATGGGCGACGAGATGGCGGAAGTAACTTTGCTCTCTCTTGAGATGCGTGATGCGTCTCAAGGGTTCTTTGATCCAAGTGTGGGAGCATTGGTCTCAGCATGGGGGTTTGGTGCTTTTTCTCAGGATGTGCCTCCTAATTCTGAGGAGATTAAAGCGTTGATGGCGCAATCGGGAATGCGTTTTGTGAGATTGATTGACGATACACGAATTCAAAAATTGGGTGAGGGGTTTATAGATTACTCAGCAATTGCCAAGGGTTATGCGGTTGATAAAGTCGCTGAAACTTTGCACTCACTTGGGTTCAAAAATTTTATGGTAGAGGTTGGAGGCGAGGTCAGAGTTTCTGGCCATAACGCAGAGGGCAATCACTGGCGCCTTGGTATCGAACAACCTGATATTCTTCGACGAAAAGCGTATAATATCGTTCATATAAGTGATGTTTCGATGGCGACTTCAGGTGATTATCGAAACTTCATAGATGGCCCTGATGGGCGCTACTCCCACACAATCAACCCTAAAACAGGGTATCCCGTTTCTAGTCAGATCGCTTCTGTTTCAGTGATCATGAAGGATTGTGCAAGCGCTGATGCGTGGGCAACAGCTTTGTTGGCGATGGGGAAGAAGAAGGCTCTGTACATAGCTCAAGAGCAAGACTTGGCCGCATTTTTTATATTTCGAGAGAAAGACGGTTTTAGCTCCCGTGCAACGATAAAGATGCTTAGTTACATTCATTAAGTAGCTTCAATGTTTGAGAGGTTTTAGCGATGGAATTATTTTTGGTTGTTTTTGCCTTTATGGCGGTTTTGATTACTTTGATGGCTATTGGCGTGATCTTCAACAATAAGCCGATTAGTGGTTCATGTGGGGGTATGAGTGCATTGGGTATGGATGTCGCGTGTGATATTTGCAAGGGCGATCCGGCCAAATGCGACAAAGAGTCAGATGAGGCAGGCAAAGGTAAGACTAGTTTGGCCTATGAGGCTGAG
>NZ_LWFU01000630.1:0-7377 GCF_001635135.1 Oleiphilus sp. HI0080 | reverse complement strand
ACCTCTCTGCTGCTCATCGATGGTATAAATCGACTTCCAACCTAAAAACAAGACTGCAATAACACCCAAGATCAGAAAAATGCCGCCCAAGCCCGAGGAGTTGTTACTGTTACCGTCTCCGCCGTTACTGCCTTTGCCACCACCAAACAAGCCGTTTAGCTTATCCGTCAGCTGCTTTAGCGCCTCATCAAGATCTGGCGGCCCTTGATTGCCACCGCGATTGTTATTGCCCCATGGGTCTTTACCGTTTGAATTACCCGGCTCATTCCAGGCCATACCTTACCCCGTTTGTTAGTAGGTTTTAGTTAGTTTGAATAGTACGCAATCCTAAAACGCGAAGCACACCTGAGCAAGCGCTAGCGGACAATCAACTATGAAATCTTTTTCAGAAAGCCTATGAGGCTCTTAAAGCTATAAATAATTAACCTTGCTGCAACTTATACGCTTCTCGCGATTTGCTAGATTCGCTTGATCAGTAGTTCAGCATGCGAGACACCACAACGCTTAAGCATTCGTTCAAAATCACTCGCCTGCAAGCGAACCTCAACGACGCACTGCCCTTCATCGTTATAATGCTCATTCAAAACGGCTTTTTCTTCATAGAAAAGCGCCCTAAGTCGAGACTGTTCGTGTCGCAAAGCAATGACAGCATGCACAACTTCTTCAGTAAGTAGCTCAGCTACAGCCTCATGTAGCAGATCGATTCCCGCACCAGTATTCGCAGACACCCAAACACGAACCGGCCTTCCTTCTTCATCCCGATCAATGCGGGGCGATGCATCATCTAGCAAATCAAGTTTGTTATACACCTTGAGCGTTGGAACCTCATCAGCGCCAATTTCGTCGAGCACAGTTTCAACCGCCTCAACATTCTCAAGCCGACGATCATCAGCACAATCGATGACATGTAACAATAGCGTCGCAGCGATGGTTTCCTCAAGCGTCGCTCTAAATGCATCTACAAGCTTGTGCGGCAGGTGCCGAATAAAGCCCACCGTATCTACGAGAATCGCCCGACCAACATCCGGAAAATCAATCTTCCTTAACGTTGGGTCAAGGGTAGCGAAAAGCTGATCAGCAGAATAAACCTCTGATTGGGTTACCCGATTAAATAGCGTCGACTTTCCAGCATTGGTATAGCCCACGAGAGAAATGGTCGGAATTTCTGCTCTAGTTCGAGCCCGCCTACCCTGATCACGCTGCTTTCTAACCTTACCTAATCGCCCCTGCAAAGCCTTGATACGAGCTCGCAAAAGACGCCTATCTGTCTCAAGTTGCGTCTCACCTGGACCACGAAGACCAATACCACCCTTCTGCCGTTCAAGGTGAGTCCAGCCTCGGATCAAGCGAGTAGACATATACTCCAACTGAGCGAGTTCAACCTGCAACTTCCCCTCATGAGTACGCGCGCGCTGGGCAAAAATATCGAGAATGACGCCCGTGCGATCAATCACTCGGCACTCTAGCACACCCTCAAGGTTGCGTTGCTGACTGGGCGATAATGCGTGGTTGAACAGCACAACGTCCGCCTCGCTGGCTTCAAGCTCGGCCTGAAGCTCCTCTAACTTTCCTGAACCAACGAAATAACGGGCGCTCGGCTGGGTGCGCGACCCGGAGACAATCGCTACCGGCTCCACTCCTGCAGAACGAACCAACTCCTTGAATTCGTTTACATCTTCGCGGTCATTTTCATTAGGGAAATCAATATGAACTAAGATTGCGCGTTCACCCGCGTCTGGACGATCAAACACGGTGGCGCTTATGAGCCTTCAAAACGAAAGCGGCTGCGACCAAAAAGGATCGCAGCTCAAAAGAAATTATTGGGAAGAATTGCAAGATACTTACTTATGCTCCAGCTTCTTCATCGCCAGTAGGCATGCGAACATTGCGCGCAGGAACTACTGTTGAGATAGCGTGCTTGTAAACCATTTGGCTAACCGTATTCTTTAAAAGGATCACGAACTGGTCAAACGACTCAATCTGGCCTTGCAATTTAATACCGTTAACAAGAAAAATTGATACGGGAATACGCTCTTTTCGAAGCGCATTGAGGTATGGATCTTGAAGTGAGTGTCCCTTCGACATTCTATTATTCTCCCGACTTTTTTGAGTTATGTTTTCTAAATTATAGTTTGCTTTTCTGCTTGTTACTTAAATGCGGCCACATCAAAACAATTCAATACTGTCGCCAGATTATTTTGATCCCCTGTTTCCAGCCATGTAAGCTCGTCCCAAGAGCGCAACCAAGTTAGCTGACGCTTTGCCAACTGCCTCGTCGCAATGATACCCCTTTCGACCATGAAGTCGTAATCATATTTTCCATCAAGGTATTCCCACATTTGACGGTAACCGACACAGCGCATCGATGGCATCTGTAGCGTCAGATCTCCCCGAGCTCTCAACCGAGCAACCTCGTCCTCAAACCCAGATTCAAGCATTGTACGAAAGCGGGTCGCTATTCGATCATGCAAATCTTTGCGCTCCGCAGGCGCAATCGCAAAGGACTTCAAACGAAAGGGCACAGGTGGTATCGAATCGTCAATGATAGTGTAATCCGCTTCACCCTTATTTCCAGTTCTAACAGAATTATTTTTTATCTCCTGCAGACCTGCGCCAAGCGCATTCGCCTCACCTGAGTTATGAGACCGTTGCATCCGCCAATAATCTGTCAAAGTCCTACCACTTACACGGTAAACTTCGAACGCGCGTTGCAATCGCTGAGTATCTGAAGGCTTAATTCGCTCTGCCGACTCCGGATCAATATCTTTTAGCAAGCTGTGGATGTGCGCCCACCCCTTTTCCTCAGCAAGCCGATTAATCTCTTTTCGAACACCTTCATCCGCTGACGGCATCGCTGCAATTCCGTCACGTAGCACGCGAAAGTACATCATCGTGCCGCCAACCAACAACGGTATCCTGCCTTTTTCGCTGATCTTGCGCATCTCACTCAACGCATCTTCATAAAACCGCGCTACAGAATATGACTCAATTGGGTCGAGAATATCAATCAGCCTGTGTGGCGCCTCAAGCAATTCCTCAGCGGTTGGCTTGGCAGTACCAATATTCATGTCACGATAGATCAGCGCAGAGTCCACACTAACAATATCAACCGGCAAATGTTTGCAAAGCGAAATGGCTAAATCGGTCTTACCAGATGCAGTCGGCCCCATCAGACAAATCGCAGGAGGTAACGATTCTAACGCTACGCCATTGCCAACCAACGCTATCGACCTCGCAAAAAGAGCTTATCAAGCTCAGGCATTGATAACGCAGTCCAAGTAGGTCGTCCGTGATTACACTGCCCGCTTCGCTCTGTCTCCTCCATGTCTCTCAGCAAGGCATTCATCTCAGCTTGCGTCAGCACTCGATTTGCTCTTACCGAACCATGACATGCCATGGTTCCCATCAACTCGTTCGCTTTTGCTTCAAGCTGATCTGAATAGCCACTACCCAACATATCACTGAGCACATCTCTCACCAGCTGGACAACGTCCACCTTTTGCAGAATAACTGGCACCTCTCGAACTATCAGTGCCTCTGGGCCGCTCCGCTCGACTAACAAGCCAAACTTGCGAAGCTCATCTGAGCACTCTTCAGCCACATCAGCCTCCCTAGAGCTCACCGCCAAAGAAATAGGTACTAACAGCGGTTGAGCCTGAATACCGGCACCGTAAAAGTCGGCTTTCATTTGCTCGTAAGTAATACGCTCATGCGCTGCGTGCATATCTACGATGATCAGACCAGAGGCATTTTGCGCAAGGATATAGATACCGTGCAGCTGAGCTACGGCAAACCCCAAAGGATATTCCTCAGCGCCGCCCTGACTTGCCCCGTCCTGCAGAGTATTCTGACCCACAACGGATTGACGGAAGGCGCTACTCTGCGCAACGCCAGAATCTGCATAACCGGCTTCTGCCACCGAATTCGAAGCGGCACTTGCACCACCATAAAGACTTTGCATACCCTGCAACGTTGCGCCCACTTCGGAAGACTGCTGCGAGCCGAATCCATACGGACGAGTGCCGGAAACAGAGTTTACCGGCAATGCCATGCTTGCCTGGCTGTTAAATCCCGGCTGGGCTGCAAGACCAGATTCAGCATGTATCGCCTCACTCTCTGCGACACGCGATTCACTTTGCTCATCTCGCATATACTCATCTGGCCGAACGTCCGCTAGCGCCCGATGCAGACTCCGAAAGATAAAGTCATGCACCAATCGACCATCTCGGAAACGCACCTCATGCTTAGTTGGATGAACATTCACATCAACTAATGCGGGGTCTAGCTCCAAATACAAAACGAAAGCGGGATGACGACCGTGATAAAGAACGTCTCGATATGCCTGCTTAACCGCATGACTAACCAATCGATCGCGTATCACACGACCATTAACAAAAAAATACTGAAGATCGGCCTGACTTCGTGAGAACGTAGGGAGCGCGACCCAGCCCCAAAGCTTTAAGCCCGTTGCTTCAACATCGATCTCTACCGCATTTTCCATGAACGGCTTGCCACATAGACTTGCAACACGCTGCTCTCGGTCCCGCAAGGTCACTGCTGGGCGTAAGCTATGCACCGGCTTACCGTTATGATTAAGGTCAAACCCGACATCAAACCGTCCAAGCGCTTGTCGCTTAACCACCTCTTCAAGATGATTAAACTCGGTCTTCTCAGTACGCATGAATTTTCTGCGCGCAGGCGTATTGAAGAATAAATCTCTAACCTCAACCGTTGTGCCTCGATTGTGGGAGGTAGGGCTAAGTGTTGCATCCATATCTCGACCTTCGGTCTCCACTACCCAGGCCTCTTGCGAACCCTCAGCTTTGGAACTTAGCTGAAGTCGCGATACAGAACTAATACTTGCCAGAGCCTCGCCACGAAACCCAAGCGTCGCGACTGCCTCAAGATCATCGAGAGAGATAATTTTACTCGTAGCGTGACGGCTCAATGCTAGCGGCAAATCATCCTTATCAATACCGTAGCCGTTATCACGTATTGAAATACGCTTGATGCCTCCACCTTCAATACTAATCTGAACGCGGTCACAACCGGCATCTAATGCGTTTTCAAGCAGCTCCTTTACAACAGACGCCGGTCTCTCAACCACTTCACCTGCAGCAATCTGATTCGCCAAACGGGCGGAAAGTTTGTGTATTTTAGACATGACTATTGGGAGAATTGAATGTGCACAAAGTGTAACACGCGCACCAATGTTTTCTAAGCGCCAAGCACCCCAATAAAGCAGCGTATATAGGGTTATTTCAAGCCAAAAAAACGAAAAAACACTCTAAGAGCGCGGTAAAACCAACTGCTGTCCAACCTTAAGAACATCTGAACGTAGCTTATTTAATTGACGCAACTGACTGACACTCACCGCATAGCTTGCGGCGATGTGCGACAGGGTATCGCCACGCTTGACGGTATAAGATGCCGCCCTAGATGAAGCCTGACTTGACGCAAGCCAAGATCCTAAGGGCGGAGTTTCGCGAAAATAACGCTTCACTCCGGTGGAAATCGAAGTCGCGATCTTACGCTGATATTTTTGTGTCTTAAGACGACGAGACTCAGCAGGATTCGAAATAAAACCCGTCTCCACCAAAATAGACGGGATATCAGGCGACTTAAGAACAGCAAAACCCGCCTGCTGCACCTGTGACTTGTGCAATCGCGCGACACCGCCAAGCGAGCTAAGTACCTTGTCGCCGACCGAAAGACTAGCCTTCAGGCTCGCAGTAGAGCTTAGATCAAGCAGCACTGAGGCAAGCATATCGTCATGATCACCTAGCTTTACACCACTACCACCAATTAAATCAGACGCATTCTCTTTCTTTGCTAGCCAGCGAGCCGTCTCACTCGAAGCCCCTCGCAAAGACAAGGCGTAAACAGAGGCACCATTAGCCTGAGCGCGCGTAAATGCATCCGCATGTACAGATACAAACAAATCTGCGTTGCGCTTTCGCGCAATTTCTGTGCGTTTACGAAGCCCAATGTAATAATCGGTCTCCCGTGTTAGGTACGCTTTATACCCTTGTACCGCATTAATCTGGCGCACCAACTCTTTTGAAATCGCCAAAACTACGTCTTTCTCACGCACTTTGCCTGGCCCAATAGCACCCGGATCTTCGCCACCATGCCCTGGATCAACGACCACAACGACATCCCGTCTGCCGTCTACGATATCCAGTTTTTTCACAGGTTTAGACGCGCTCTTTGCACTCTTTGGATACAAATCGATCACCAAACGATTTCCGTACTGGTCGTTGGGTGCTAAAAGAAAACTCTTTGGCTTCACCTGCTGCTTCATGTCCAGAACGATACGAAGATCTGAACCATTACGCACCGCACTGCGAATTGACTTAACCGGAGATGCCGCAAGATCAAGCGTATCAAAACGCGTTTTCTTTTTAGCGCCTTTCAGATCAATCACCACACGCTCTGGATTTTGCAAAGTCATTAGTTTGTGACTGACAGATGACCCAAGATCTAAAACCAAGCGCGAATGATCCGGCGCGTTCCACAGCCGAATTTCCTTTACATCAACCGGCTTTGCCGCAACGGACGAGACCGAAACCAACAATATTGAACATGCAGCGATGAATCTCAGAACACTAGACATGAAACACCTCGTTCTCAAACTCCACAACATCAACACAACTAGAAGCCGCGACCTTGCCATCACAAACGCGCCCTTCACCATCGACAGTCAAACCCAACTCTAGATCGGGTTGTGGCAACAAACCGCGCCCCTTTTCTGGCCACTCAACGAAGCATACAATCCCGTCTAAGGCTTCAAGCTCTGGATTAAGAAAATCACGCATTCCCATAAATTCAAGCTCTTCCGGATCTGCGAGTCGGTACAAATCAAAATGGTAGATTTTTCTACCTAACACTTCATATTCCTCAACCAAGGTATAGGTCGGTGATTTAACGCTGCCTTGATACCCAAAGCCCCGAAGTACCGAGCGCACAAGCGTCGTCTTTCCAGCCCCGAGTTCACCCTGAAGATAGATGACAATCAACGGCAGCGCCTGCGCCGAAAGTGCTTTTGCCAATCTCGCCCCAAATTCCGCGGTGGCGTGTTCGTTTACCAAGGATATTTGCATGTCAAAACAGGCCCGGCGACACATTAATTGCTTCAGTTTGCTAAACTAACGCAAGTTTGTAGAAAACAAATCTAGAAACAGCCTTAACTTAAGCAAGTACTTATTTGTTAAGCTTAGCAAAGCACCCCGGATTCTTCACTTAACATCATGTCACGATCAACAAATAACCTTGCACCTGTTTCACCCGCTCTGTGGAGCGCTATTCAACACCGAGCAAAAGAGCTTGGCTTCCAACAGTTAGGCGTTACCTCAACCGATTTGGGCCAACATGTTG
>NZ_LWFU01000629.1:0-744 GCF_001635135.1 Oleiphilus sp. HI0080 | reverse complement strand
CGATGATGCATCCAAAAAGCACTCGAGTGATTCCAGAGTGTGGGCATTGGGTTCCACTAGAAGCACCCGATATCTTGGCTGAGGTACTGCTAGGAGGGGTGGAGAAAAGGGCATCAGGTAGCGCATCCAAGGGTGGCGGTTTGGACGAGACTGGGCAGGCAGCGCCAAAAGGGGGCAAGAAAGCCCGCAAAGAAAAACCTGCTGCCAAAGGTGAGCGTAAGGTCGGCGCTAAACACACGGCTTAGCGCCTAATTCCCGAGCGCTCATTGTGAGGCTGTTACTACCAAGCTCTTAGGCTAGGGTCGAAACTGCACCGCCTAACTTTAAAGCTCGGCGTTGTGATAGACGTTTTGAACATCGTCCAAATCGTTGAGCATGTCGAGAAACTTGTCGAACATTTCTACGTCGTCGCCACTGACTGGTGTTGTTGTCTGTGGTACGAACTGGATTTCGTCGACATCAAACTCCACTTCACCCATGGCGTCAAGAATGGCTTGCTTCGCTTTGTATGATTCAGTATGCGGCGCGAATACTGTGATCTTCCCGTCTTCAGCTTCAACATCAGAAACATCCACATCGGCTTCCATGAGTGCTTCGAGTACCGCATCTTCATCGTCACCCGAGAACACGAGAATGGCGCTATGGTCGAACATATGACTTACAGCGCCCTGCGTTCCGATTTTCGATTTGGTTTTTGTGAAGCACTGACGCACATCACCAAAGGTGCGATTCGGGTTGTCGGTT
>NZ_LWFU01000628.1:0-3599 GCF_001635135.1 Oleiphilus sp. HI0080 | reverse complement strand
AGCCATCAAGCCCTAGATTCGAGCCTGACGAGTCGAAGTCAATATCGGCCAACGCGTTATTGCAGCTTGTGCTACCAACAAAAATTCTATTAAGCCCTACCTGAGCTCCGCTCTCTGCAGCATAAAATGCCCGCTGCGACTGGAAACTCTGACTAAAACTCAAACTCGCTGTTTGATTCAATTCGCCAAGAGCCACCACAATCAGTGCAAGTATAGAAATAATAAATACCGTCGCTGGCAAACCGATCCCGCGCTGCATCGAGCGCAGAGCAGGCACTGTTTGCCTTTTTAGCCTAAGGAACATTTCTCACCTGTATTTCCTGCGCGATCGATTGCACGGCACCACTCGCATCAACCACATCAAAACTTAAAATCACCACACCTGCACGGCTAAGTGTTCCGGGGGAGTAAGCAAAGGCACCATCGCGTAATTGGCTAGCAACCACTTGTGGCGTCAAGCCTGAAGGGTCAGGAATGCTAGACTGAAAGCCATAACCGGTGTAATAGTTTAAAAAGCCTCCAACGAAACAGAACATTTCTGGAGGTCGCACGATGTAAAACCTTCGAGTTGGTGAGTCTGTAAGAAACTGATGGGCTGCGCTCAACTCGAGTTCTAAGGCATTTGGAGTTGCCCCCGCCGTTAATTGACTGACGAGAGAGCTAATGGTTCCAGGACTCGCCAGAGAATATAAACCAGAAACGGTATTTGGATAAACGGCCACGCGGTCACGCGCACTATCAACATCCCCCGCCGTGTAGTTTGGAAAAGGCACGACCTCAAAGCTATCCGCTGCTCCGGCCGTTGGTACTGTCAAATAATCCGACCCCCCAACCGTAGGAATGTATTCAATACAAGAACCACTGCCGCTTGCAGCGTTAACCCTAAAGCTATTCGGCAAAGCGTCACGAACACCTCGACTGACTTTTTCAGACAGCAACCAGGCAATGGAAGCAATGTGCTGACGGTCGGCACTATCAGCGACCCCCTGTACTGATCGGCCTATAAAGTTGACAATCCCAACTCCCAAAATGCCGATAATCACGATAGTGACAATAATTTCAATGAGGGTGAACCCTCTTTGCACGCCAATCCGACCCAACTGCATCAGAAGTTACCTTTGTACACAGAAAAGAAAATATCTCCTTCTCCCGGCGGCGTCACCTGCACCACAATTTTCTTGGCATGCTCATTCCCACTTGCGCCCACTGAGCTACCATCGCAGCTTACAGTCACCTGAACACGATAATTGTCGTAAGAGGAATCGATCGCGCCAATCAGGCTAACGGGAGGCGATTCGTTAATACCGTTGTAATCGTCCACATCATCATACGTCGCCCGATCTTCTCCGCTCTCTGGCCCCAAACTGGAACAGGATGGGGAAGCAACCGTGGGCAAGCCTCCAACAGGAGTCGTTTCATCGTAAGATCGAGCAAGAATCTCGTCCAAATAAAGCTGCGCCAGCTTTAAAGACTTATTTCGCCAAAGAGGGTCGGCGCTTTGTGATACAGAAAAACTAAATGAGTTAAGAACCGCGACCAAGGCTATCGAAATAACCACAATAGAAATAATCAACTCGATTAAGGTAACGCCGGCTTGCTCTCGCTTTAAACTCACGGACACCCCCCATTGCCTTCATAAGCATAGCCTTGGGAAGACAAGCAGACTAGAAAATTCGTCTCGCCAGAAAAGCGGATAACATGATTGTTGCCGTCACTCAGAACCGCGCCATTGGTCCAAGTAAATGTTTGACTGCTGCCAGAGCCGAGTGTTGCGCCGTCTATCTGAAGGCTATTCCCGTCCGATTCGACATTAACAGGCGCGGGATTAGTGACGCCGACTTTTTGCAAAGCAAAACGCCACGCATCGCCCGTATTGGCAATTGTTAAACTTACCGGATTGGGAGTACCGCTGCTACCAAGCGCAATTTGCTGTGCTAGCAAAGCCTGTGAGATAAGAAGATCTTTTGCGACAAAGTTAGAATACTCAGAGCGTGCTGTGAACAGGCTAACGCCCCCGTAACTAAGAAGTCCGATCAAGACGATCACCATCACCAGCTCAATGAGGGTGAAACCATGCTGATTGACCTTGCCCCTTGCTTGCATAGTTAAGCCCCGTTGTTACGCAAAAAAGCGCCCTGAGGCGCTTTTTTTAAAATAGATAAGGACTTAGCAACCGCTTGTATCGATCGAGATCACAGGTGCGTTTCCAACAGCCGTCGCCTCAGTGTAAACGATCTGGCATGTGCCGGTGCCACCCGCAGCTGCGACTGTCACCGCGGTCGCAGTCGATGTGATCGTAAAGTCGTCTGACGTAATCTGTGCCGCAGTAAGAATGTCATTGGTTCCTGCTGTGGTGTCATCAACTGCAGGATATCCGTTTACCAAGTTCACTGTTGCGCCATCAAGCGTGACAGAACCTGTTGCCGTATTCTGATTGGAAACCAATGCATCAGCATGCGCAATCGCAGACGCAGCTTTCACCGCACCGAGAGCTGCCTGAACTGTGGCTGTTCTTGCTTCTGAGCCCAAATCGGCAAAACGAGGAAGCGCGAAGGCAGAGAGAATACCCAAGATCACGATGACCATGACCAATTCGATTAAAGTAAAACCGGCTTGACGTTGCATTTGCTGTAGCTCCTGTTGCAATAGCTTTAATAATTTACGCTAGGTAAGTGACAAGTTACGTTAACTATAGCGTCTAAATAGTTGGTTGCCACACATAAAAGCACCCAATTTGTATCTTTTCTGTAAAGAAGCATCTATCCCAATTCAGCTTTTCGGATATAGGATATCAATGCGCAATATATTCTAACGAAAGGGCTTGAACTTTGCTGCCTTCCTCAATGGTTTCAACTCGGAAAAACAGAAGCTCATCGCGCTCAATAAGCCTCCCCTCATAAACAATAGAGGAGTTAGGTAAATACGCGAGCACCCGCAGCTTTGGGTCATAAATCCAGTTTCCAGGCTGATCATTAAGCAGATCAATAGGCCGCTCTCCAAGATACTGTGGTGGCGTTTCCTCGACTCGACCTTTCAACCAACGCATTGGATTCGCGCCGCGGAGCTCTTTTGCACTAGCGAGCGATGATTTTACCTGTAATTCAAGCTGCATGAATTGCACAGCTGTTTTGATTTCAGCAAGCCTGTAATCGAAGCGTTTTTGCTCTAGAGAATCCATTTCTCGATCAATCTTGGGCAAGAACACCATTATTAAAACGCCGACCATTCCTAGCGAAACAGCAAAAGCCAAAAAGCGTCCACTAAACGCACGAGGAGAACGGCTCATGGTCGCTTAACCCCTTCCCATTGCGGCCGACCCTAGATCCCAGATCGGTAAGAAAACTCCCAACGCCAACACTAAGACAATGCCACCCATGACAACGATCAAAATCGGCTCGATCGACTCCGCTAAGCGCTTCAGTGAGTAATCGGCTTCCTCATCATAGAAATCCGCAACCTGATCTAAGAGAGAATCAATCGATCCGGTCTCTTCTCCTACCGATATCATCTGCAAAACCAAGGGTGTGAAGACTTCAGNACTGCGCGCTGAACGAAGCAAGCTATCGCCGCGTTCTATCGAGTTCTTCATTTCGACAATT
>NZ_LWFU01000627.1:0-1950 GCF_001635135.1 Oleiphilus sp. HI0080 | reverse complement strand
GCACCGTCATCTCGGCTGCCGTCAAGCCAAGAAGTTGGGCCTTGTCGACTAACAACTCCTCTGCGCTCACGCTGAAAGACTTGGCTTGATAGTTTCTAAAACCATCCGCTTGCGGTTTCAGTAGATCAAACGACTCTACTTCAGTTTGCGCTTGCGTTGCATCCACCCGCCCCGCTGTAAAGGGAACCTCAATAGAAGCACCCGCGTCCCGTGCAGCCTTCTCAATCGCCACACTGCCAGCAAGCACAATCATATCGGCAAGCGAAATCGCCTTATTACCGGCTTGGTCATTGAACTTGGAGCGGATATTTTCCAACACAGCTAAAACACGCGCTAGCTGCTCAGGCTCATTGACCTCCCAGTCTTTCTGAGGCGCTAAACGAATACGCGCACCATTGGCTCCTCCGCGATAGTCAGAACCACGATACGTCGAAGCGGAGGACCAAGCGGTGTACACCAGCTCAGCGACACTCAGATCTGACGCGCCAATACTGGCCTTTAACTGGGTAATATCGGCGCCATCAACGAATGCATAGTCACGCTCAGGCAAAGGGTCTTGCCAAAGCAGCTCCTCTTGCGGTACTTCCGGCCCAAGGTAACGAGATTTAGGGCCCATATCGCGGTGCGTCAACTTAAACCAAGCTCTGGAGAAAGCATCCGCAAACGCATCTGGGTCTTTGTGGAAGCGCTCTGATATCGCACGGTAGGCTGGATCCATCTTCATCGACATATCTGCTGTCGTCATCATCAGACCCACGTGCTGTGAAGGGTCTTCAACGTCAGGCGCTTTGTCTTTGTCGGCGATGCCTTTGGCGGCCCATTGATATGCACCAGCAGGGCTTTTCTCTAATTCCCATTCGTAGCCGAAGAGAACATCAAAATAGCCGCTGTCCCATTGCGTCGGATTTGGTGTCCAAGGCCCTTCGATCCCACTCGTGATCGTGTCGCGCCCTTTGCCCTTGCCATGGGCACATTTCCATCCAAAGCCTTGCTCTTCGATTGGCGCCGCTTCTGGCTCAGGACCGACCAAGGCGGCATCGCCCGCGCCGTGTGCTTTACCAAAGGTGTGGCCACCTGCGGTTAACGCGACCGTCTCCTCGTCATTCATCCCCATACGCGCAAATGTGTCGCGAACATCAATCCCTGACGCAATCGGATCGGGATTTCCATCGGGGCCTTCGGGATTAACGTAAATCAAACCCATTTGAACAGCCGCAAGCGGGTCTTCTAGATCTCGCTCTCCGCTGTAGCGTTTGTTACCCAACCATTCGTTTTCTGCACCCCAGTAAATATCTTCTTCGGGGCTATAAATGTCTTCACGGCCACCACCAAAGCCAAACGTTTTAAAACCCATGCTTTCGAGCGCGACATTACCGGCCAGAATAAACAAGTCGGCCCAAGAGAGGCTGTTAGCGTACTTCTTCTTCACTGGCCACAATAAACGCCGAGCCTTATCGAGATTGCCGTTATCAGGCCAGCTGTTTAGAGGTGCGAACCGCTGATTACCGTTATTTGCACCACCGCGCCCATCCGCAGAACGATACGTTCCTGCTGCGTGCCAAGCCATACGAATCATGAACGGACCATAGTGACCGTAATCTGCGGGCCACCACTCTTTCGAATCCGTCATCACTTCCGTGAGATCTTGTTTCACTTCAGCCAAGTTGAGTTGCTCGAACGCTTTAGCATAATCAAATCCCTCATCCATTGGATTGGTTTTTTGATCATGCTGATGAAGGATCGACAAGTTCAATTGGTTCGGCCACCAACTTTTATTATCAGAACCACGCCCGCCTGAACGGGTTTGGCTTCCGTGCATCACTGGACAGCCTGTCGTTTTTGTAGAATCGCTCATAGTTACCCCTTAAAGATTGTGAAGAGTACGTCGCAAACCTCTCGTTAAATGCGTACTGAACAAGACAAAAATATCGCGTTTCACCTTAGTTCATA
>NZ_LWFU01000626.1:0-7775 GCF_001635135.1 Oleiphilus sp. HI0080 | reverse complement strand
ATCGGTCCGGAAGCGCCTCTTGTAGAGGGCATCGTCGACTACTTTGAAACGCAGGGTCTTGCGTGCTTCGGACCAAGCAAAGGAGCCGCGCAACTCGAGGGCTCAAAAGCATTCACAAAAGACTTTCTAGCCAGACACCATATTCCTACTGCGGACTACCAGAACTTTACGCAAGTCGATGAAGCGCTTGCCTATCTTAAGAAAGTGGGCGCCCCTATCGTTGTTAAAGCGGACGGCCTTGCCGCTGGCAAAGGCGTGATCGTCGCGATGACACTGGATGAAGCAGAAGCCGCTGTGAAAGACATGCTATCTGGAAACGCTTTTGGTGAAGCTGGATGCAGGGTCGTCATAGAAGAGTTTCTAACGGGTGAGGAAGCAAGCTTTATCGTCATTGCTGACGGAGAGGACTGCATACCGATGGCGACTAGCCAGGACCACAAACGCGTCGGTGATGGCGATACCGGTCCGAACACAGGTGGCATGGGAGCATATTCCCCAGCCCCAGTCGTCACTCAAGAAATTCATAATCGCATTATGGAGCAAGTGATCAACCCTACGTTGAAAGGCATGAAGAGCGAAGGAAATCGTTACCGGGGATTTCTCTATGCAGGTCTAATGATTACATCTGAAGGTCAGCCAAAGGTCATCGAATTCAACTGTCGATTTGGTGATCCTGAGACCCAGCCAATCATGATGCGTCTGATATCTAATCTCGCTCCTCTTTGTTCGTCGGCAATAAGCGGAACACTTAATCAGGAATCCCCTATTTGGAATGACAAACCGGCTGTGGGCGTAGTGCTAGCTGCTGGAGGATATCCGGGCAGTTATAAAAAAGCGCTTCCAATCGAAGGGCTAGAGAAAGCGAAATCACAGAATGGAAAAGTGTTTCACGCCGGTACGAGCTTAGAAGAGAACCAAGTTGTCACAAGTGGTGGTCGTGTGCTGTGCGCTACCGCATTAGGCGACACAGTGTCAGAAGCCGCTCAAGCGGCCTATACGCTAGCAAACAACATAGACTGGAAAGATATGTTTTATCGTAAAGACATTGCCTATCGGGCGATTGAACGCGAACAACAAAACGAGCGTTAAACGTTACTGCACGCTGCGCATCGACTAAAGCGCAGCGTGCAAATTTCGAATCAAGCTTTCAGTTTCTTCCCAACCGATACACGCATCGGTAACCGATTGACCATAATCCATATTGGCACTGATATTTTGGCGGCCCTCCGTCAAATAGCTCTCTAGCATAACCCCTTTGATCGTATCGCAGCCTGCGGCCTTCTGCGCAATAACATCGGACACCACGCTCGCCTGTCGAGTATGGTCTTTACCTGAATTTTCATGACTACAATCCACTACAACAGACGGATAAAGCCCCGCACTCGCCATCAACTTCTTGGCTTGAGCCATGTGAACAGCATCGAAGTTAGGGCCGTGTTTGCCACCCCGTAACACCAACTGCCCAGAACCATTACCAGTAGAGCGGATATGATGAATTTGACCATCCTGACACATGGAAAGAAAACTATGCGGTCTAGCCGCAGAAAGCAACGCATGAATGGCCACATCTAAGCCACCATCGGTGCCATTCTTAAACCCCACTGTACACGGCAATCCACTCGCCATTTCTCGATGTGTTTGTGATTCTGTCGTTCTTGCACCTACAGCAACCCAAGCCAACAGGTCATCAAGATATGGAACGGCCAACGGGTTTAACGCTTCCGTTGCAATTGGCAAACCCAAAGTAACGATTTCTCTAAGCAATTGCCGACTCTTTTCAAGGCCTAGCGCCAGATTATCCGAGCCATCCATCAGCGGGTCATACAACATGCCTTTCCAGCCAACCGTTGTTCGGGGCTTCTCAAGATAAGCACGCATCACAATCAATAACTTGTCACTATACTGATCAGCAAGCACAGCGAGTCGCTTGGCATAATCAATCGCAGCCGCGTCACAATGCAAAGAGCACGGCCCCACAATTACCAACAATCGCTTATCTCGTCCAAGAACAACATCCTGAATCTCGGATCGTTGGCGCTCTATCTGCGCCAACAAGTCTTCTGAGAGAGGCAGGCGATCTTTCAGCATCTTCGGACTGCTCAAGGGTGTAAGTTGCGGCGGCTCAAGCACGACGTTTGACTGGGTTTGAACTTGACTCATTGTTATTTCCTTTTAAAAAAAAACCTCGGAAGGAGGCGCCAACCGAGGTTCTTTTTCGGAGGCGCTTTATTGGCCTCCCCTATTCGCTTGTTTAGCTGGGCACGACCAAATCTTGGTTAAAACCAAAATAAAAGCTAAAGTGCCACGCAGCCGCAGACGACAAACATAATGCTCGCAAAGCAGTTAATGATGTGTGTAAGTTCGTCTTGTTCATGCCGCTAACGTTATACTCGGATTAATGATTTGTAAACAGCTGACCCAAACTTTTGCGTCATAGCAAACATACGTCGAGAGACTCTCAGCACATTTGACTAGGAAAAGAAATGATGACGGATATTGATGCTGCACTCACGCTGGCCAAGACGACCGCAATTGAAGCAGGACAGCTTATTAAGAAAATGCGGAACGAAGGTGCGCTCCAACATCAATACAAAGATCAGCAAGAGCTCGTCACTAATGCAGATCTCGCCGCCGACAAGTTCATTATCGAACGCATCAAGCAGGTCTTCCCAAATCATCGCTTTCTAACCGAGGAGACGTGCACAGATAAGAGCATCAGTCACAACCTAGATTCGCCAATTTGGATCGTAGACCCGATTGATGGAACAGTAAATTATGCACATGGGCATCAAATGGTGGCCGTTAGTATTGCGTTTGCATGCGATGGAGATGTGCAGTGCGGCGCTGTTTACAATCCATTTATGGATGAATTGTTCTCAGCACACAAAAGGGGTGGCGCACAATTAAACAATAGAAGTATCGAGCCAAGCGGGGCAAGCAACTTACGTAAGGCGTTGTTCGCAACGGGATTCCCCTATAACAAAAAAGACCTTGATCCCATTTTGCCACGTGTTGATCTAATGCTTCGCCATTGCCAAGATATGCGGCGGTTAGGTAGTGCCGCACTGGATATTTGCTGGGTAGCCTGCGGCCGCCTTGATCTCTATTTTGAGTCGTTAAGCCCGTGGGACTTTGCTGCGGCAAGGCTGATTGCGCTAGAAGCCGGGGCGAAATGTGGGCACTTTTCAGAGGTGCCAAACCACATTCCACCAGCTATCTACCATCAAAATCTCTTGGTATCTACGCCAGAACTTTATGAGCAAAGTAGAGCACTTCTCGCCCCGACGGCCTGAGCTGTTTGAGTTCTAATTAAGCCGCCTGAAACACACCACCAGCCAAGATTGGCCAGTGATTCGCCCAATGTGCTGTCGGCTTCACTTTAAACTCACTTCGCACGTACTGGTGAATCCGACCCTCAACATTCACCAGCAAAAGATTTGCACTCGCCGCCGGGCTAAGCTTCCGCGCGAGCGATTCTTGCGCCTCTCCATCCTTAATCATCTGCTTGAGTTCGGTCTCAAGCCTTTGAAAAAAGTGTTCGGCGCGCGTGCGCACTTTCTCACTCTCTCCGGCAAGCGCATCGCCTGCTAGAATACGACACATACCCTGATTCTTTTCACAAAAAGCAAGTACTAACGTGAGCGTTTTTTGGAGCTTATCCAGAGCGTTCTGCCCCTCTTGCTTGATACGGTTAATGCGAGTAAAAACCGTCTCTTCAATAAACTCAATCAAACCTTCATACATCTTCGCCTTACTCGGAAAGTGTCGATACAAAGCGGCCTCAGTAACACCAACCTCTGCGGCAAGCTTTGCGGTGGTGATGCGCTCCCCGAGATTATCTTCAAGCATGCTTGCCAAAACCTGCAAGATTTGTTCTTTTCTGCTCACTTTATCTTTCTTTGCCGGGGCCATAGTTGCGGCACTCCCTGTTTTGTTTTTTGAAGTTGGCTTAAATCAAGCCTTCTAATGGCGAAGATGCTGAGGCGTATAATTTTCTCGGCATACGGCCAGCCAAATATGCTGCACGGCCGCTGTCTACAGCTAGCTTCATTGCATGCGCCATCATTATAGGATCTCTTGCAGCAGCAATGGCGGTATTCATCAGTACGCCATCACAGCCAAGCTCCATTGCAATAGATGCATCCGAGGCCGTACCAACGCCCGCATCCACTAAAATAGGGACATTCGCGTTTTCTAAAATCATATGGATATTGTGCGGGTTGCGAATCCCAAGACCGCTCCCTATTGGTGCCCCAAGCGGCATTACCGCAACGCAACCGATCTCTTCCAGTTCTTTGGCAATTAACGGATCGTCTGTTGTGTACACCATGACTTTAAACCCGTCTTTAACGAGCGTCCTGGCTGCAGCAAGAGTCTCAACAACATTTGGATAGAGCGTTTTCTGATCACCAAGCACCTCGAGCTTCACGAGGTCATGGCCATCCAGTAACTCGCGGGCCAATCGGCAAGTACGTACGGCATCATCGGCGTTATAACAGCCTGCAGTATTTGGAAGAATCGTATACTTGTCCGGCGACACCACGTCCAAAAGATTTGGCTCGTCAGGGTTTTGACCTATATTGGTTCTACGAACAGCAACTGTCACGATTTCCGCGCCGCTGGCCTCAATTGCCAACCGTGTTTCTTCTAGATCTTTGTACTTTCCCGTCCCTACTAACAGACGACTTTTATACTTTTCGCCTTCTATCTCTAGAACTCCGGTATCTAATCCCATTTTACTTCCTTTCCTATTGGCTAACCGCCACCAATCGCCTGCACAACCTCAACCAGATCACCTTCCTGTAACGTGATTTTCTCATGCTGGGCTTTGGGGACAATCTCTTTATTGTGCTCAATCGCGTAACGTTTCCCCTCTAAAGAAAGCGCCTTTGCGATCGCTAGTAAGTCTGTGCCAGCCTCACATTCGTAAGGCTCGCCATTTAGAATAATCTTCACGATTTAACTTTCCTCTAAAAGCTCAGGCTTGCCCATGCTCCATGCACCTCTTGCCGCAAAGAACCAAGCTAAAAGAAACAAAACTCCACCCACTGGAGTAATCATTCCTAAAGACGCCAAACCGGTAAGCGCCAAGGCATACAAGCTCCCACTAAACAACACGACACCAAAGAGCATGAGCGACATGGAGACACTCAAGTAACGGCGTGCCTTTTCTGTTCTCGCCAAAGACGCCAACAACACCAAGACCAACATCGCTAAACTATGGTACGCCTGATACTCCACACCCGTTTGAAAAACAGACAGCATTTTCTCTGACAAAGAGTCCTTCAAGGCATGCGCTGCGAAAGCGCCAAGAGCAACCGACAACCCAGCACCAATGCAACCTAGTACTAAAAAATGGTGGTGTATTATTCGCATCTTTCAGATCGTGACGACGTATTATTTATCATTATTTGCAGCAAAATACAGTCCGCTGCGTGCTCTGCTCTATTCCTAGACGCTTGTTCGTTCCAGCGTATCTAAATTCAGCGCTGTAAGTTTTCCGCCCCATACGCAACCTGTGTCGATCGCTTGAAAACGTGCATCTTCGGTCTGTCCTTCTAAGGCAGCCCAGTGGCCAAAAACAATGGTCCACTTCCTTGATGTTGGTTGCTTAAACCAAGGGGCGAAACCCAAGGGCGTCTTATCGAGCCCCTCTTTGGCGCTCAACTCCAGCGCTCCACGCTGATCAATAAACCGCATGCGCGTCAAGTAATTGGTAATCACCCTCAAGCGATCTTGCCCCTTAAGACTATCATCCCAAACAGCCGGCTGATTCCCATACATTGCATTGAAATAAGCCTCGTATCGCTTCGCGTCTTCACTGGCCAACACTTCATGCACTTCATTCGCGTATTTTATTGCATGCTTGATCTTCCAGATATGCGGAACACCAGCGTGGCTCATTACCAAATGCCGAGCTTTATCAACGCGGATCAAAGGCTGCCTTCGCAACCACTCCATCAGCGCATGACAATCTTCAGCCTCAAGTAACGATGCCAAAGTATCTTTCTTCTTAAGTAAGTGCTTACTATAGTAGCAAGCAAGAAGATGCAAGTCATGGTTTCCCAAGACAATTTTCGCTTTGAGACGTTTAGCGAGGCGCAAACAGTTGAGCGAATCAGGACCACGATTCACCAAATCGCCTGCGAGCCACAGCTCGTCTCTTTCTGACGCAAAATCGACCGCATTGAGAAGCTTACGAAAAGACGTATAACAACCTTGAAGATCGCCTATTGCATACACGGCCATGGGTTACTCGTAGCTCACAGGGTCTATCGCATTATTATCAGCAAAAGCCTCAAGCCGCTCCTGACATGCACCGCATGTACCGCATGCTCGTTCTCTGCCTTTGTAGCAAGTCCACGTTTTGGAGTAATCCAAGCCATATTTCAAACCCTGCGCGAGAATTTCTCCCTTAGTGGCATTTAAAAATGGCGCGACAATATCGACCGGCTCATAGTTAGCAATCCGAGCGACATCGGCCATCTTACGCACAAATTCAGGCCGGCAATCAGGGTAGATCGCGTGGTCTCCACTATGTGCTCCATAATAAACAAAACCGGCATCAATTGAGACTGCATAGCCAACAGCGAGCGAGATCATGATCATGTTCCGGTTTGGTACCATGGTCGACTTCATGCTCTCCTCTTCATAATGTCCGTCGGGTATTTCAATATCATCGGTCAATGATGAACCCAGAAGCAGCTGATGTATGGCCGTGATATCGACTATTTTGTGTGGAATCGCCAAGTCGTCACAAACCTTTTGTGCATAGTGCAATTCTTTCGAGTGTTTTTGCCCATAATTAAACGAAACGGCATAGACTTGCTTTCCCGTGCGGACGGCGTCATGCAAAACGGTGAAAGAATCCATACCACCCGAATAGATCACAACGATCTTGTCACTCATTTATGTTACTCCTGAACAGTTCGTTGGCATTCTAGCTTTTGCATTGCAAAGCGCAAAGTAAAGTTAATCAGACAAGGTTTACTCTCGACTTGTCGCAAGTTCTTGTTCGCACTTCTCAGTTTTTAAGCTAATCTGCTGTGATCAATTGCGACATGAACTAACTCTGGCTACCATAGCCAGCCATTAAAGCCTTCTTGTTTTTAAGCGCCACATATTATGTCAGCTGTTTTTCCTATCTTTATTGATTTTGAAGCTTCAAGTCTCGATCTGATCGAGAGCTACCCGATTGAGGTAGGTATCTGCATGCCGAACGGTGACACACACTCTTGGCTCATCAAACCCCATATTTTATGGAAAGACTGGTCCGGAAAAGCAGCCAAAATTCACGGCATATCGCGTGAGGAGCTGGAAGAAAATGGTACAGATTGTGTCGACGTCGCGACTGCGCTAAACAGCTTGCTTGGCAATGCATTGGTCTATTGCGATGCATGGACCTTTGATAGCTTTTGGCTTCATCGGCTTTTCAAAACATCAGGACTCAAACACAGCTTTCAGATCGAATCGGTGAGCGCACTATTAGATGATGCGCAGATCGAGCGCTGGCAAGATGTGCACAATCAAGCTATTGAAGAGATGGCTTTGGAACGCCACCGAGCTTCAAATGATGCTCGCATCCTTCATGAAACCTTCAAGCGCGTCACGCAAGTCTGAAGGAGCGCACAGTTTTTGAACAATAGCGCTTAATCGGCGCTTGCTACCGCTACAAGCCCACCCAGAAAATGATAGACTCGGCGCTTCATTAAGTCGTAACGATCCAGCAGTCTCGTGAGTGTTATATATGCAGAATTTCTCTAAGCTGAGCGCGC
>NZ_LWFU01000625.1:0-1427 GCF_001635135.1 Oleiphilus sp. HI0080 | reverse complement strand
TGATGGGCTTAAAACGCACATCGCTGTGCATGGACGCACTCTTCTTTCGAGCAATCACAAATCCGAACAACAATCCTACGACGCCTCCAACGATTGAAGCGAGATCTCCCCCAACCAACTGCATCGCAAATGCTGCGACCACGACCATTAGCAATAAGGGAATGACAAACATCAACACGGACGCCTGCAGCAAGCCTTCGTCAGGGATGGAAATGGTTACCGTTTGGCCGGCCTGCGCGCCAAGACGGTTGTCGAGCCACAACTCCATACTTCGCTCGGTGCTCATTTTTGAAACCAAGCCCTGACCACAGGAATTCTCTAGCTGACAAGACTGACAAGCACTTCGCCGTTGAGTTTGAATCAGCGCTTGATCTCCATGCACCTCAAGCACCAAGGCTCGCTCTATCGCCACCTCTTACTCCATTACAGGGCGAACGCCCTTGGCAATATTCATAGCGGTCATCGGCGGTATTTCACCAACAATAGTCACCGTGTACTGCTTGTCGTTGTACATCAGAGGAGAGATATAGATGACGGTCGCGCCAACGATCGATGCGCCCTCGGGTAGCTCCTGTTTACCTTTAAGTTCGACAAACACCGTGTAATTCGCCAGGCCATCGGAGAACAAAATGACATTGCCATTCGTCGTAGATGATTCAACTTGCATAAAACCTGGTGGAATGAACTCTGCCTCCCATGCGAGCCTTTCCGGCCACCGAAGATCTTTCTCGCTCATCGGAAGAGAGTGATGTGAAACGGCCTCATCATCAAGATCGAAAGCGAATTCTTCGTCGCGCGTCTCGGTAGGCAACTCTAGTTGCGTAAACTGGAAACTTTCTAGCGCCTGCCCTTTTAAACCGATCACTTGCGATTTGAGCAACAAACCTGAACGCTGATCTAGCCACAAATGGTAGCTATAGCGGAGTGCATCTTTCGCACTAATTTCGAGCTTCACCGCAGATCGATCAACAACACGCTCATAGCCTTGCTTATGAACAAAATAGTATTTGTGCCCTGGCATAAACCCTTCAAACGCGGCACTCACAGGGTTTTCAAATTCTTTTTTATCGAGCTGAACCAGCCTCTGCCCATTAATCAGGCACATCACCTCGCTACCTCGACGCAGAATTTCACCCATTGCTCCGTCTAACTGGGTGAGGCGCTCCTGCTCCTGTCCCTGATAGTATCGATGCACTACCCTCATGGAGCTGCTCATCTTACCGCGTGAAAACATAAACACGCCGCGATAAGACTCATTGGTTGCCGCAGCGCGCATTTTGCTTATCCACTCTCCAGCGTCATCGCCATCCGCTCGGGCGATGCTTGATAACACCAGCAACAACGCGAGCACCGGCATCAACAGCACTGAGGTTTTTCTTAATATCATGGATAAGATTCCAAGCTTAAACACCAACTACCAACCCCGC
>NZ_LWFU01000624.1:0-3944 GCF_001635135.1 Oleiphilus sp. HI0080 | reverse complement strand
CTGTGGACTTCCTACCGAAAAACTTCGAAGACATCGCGCGTGATGCGACGAAGATGCAAGATGTGCTGACGAATCGTATTCTTTCTATCGCCCGAAAGAATCGACTTGCTCCCAGATCTAGTCCGAATACTTCGCCCAGAACGACTGCTTCATCGGTGCAGAGCGGTGATTCACTCACCACGAGAGAACGCCTGCAGAAGTTGGCAAATGGTGGTTTAAGCCGTTCTTCGTCCAATAATTCAGCTTCACCAAGATCGGCCAGTTCAGGCAGCTCAGGTCGATCATCTGGTACAGAGAGAAAACATCCTGTTAGTGTTGTTGCTATTGGCACATCAACTGGCGGTCCCGTTGCATTACAAAAAGTGGTTACCAAGCTACCGGCAACGTTTCCGGTACCTATATTGCTTATACAGCATATGCCGGCAACATTTACCCCTGCCTTCGCAGAGCGCCTGAACGCACTGAGTGCTATTAAGGTGAAAGAAGCAGAGGATGGCGATGTGCTGCAACCAGGTTGTGCCTATCTGGCGCCCGGTGGCAAGCAAATGCTCGTAGGGAATCGAGGTGGTAGAGCGTCAATTTCTATCTTGGACGGGGATGAGCGTCTTACTTACAAACCATCCGTGGATCTTACATTTGGTTCCGTTTCTAAGAGTTTTCCTGGCAAGGTGCTTAGTATTGTCTTAACCGGGATGGGCGCAGATGGAAAAGAAGGTTGTCGGCTTATGAAGTCTAGCGGATCGACTGTTTGGACACAGACCGAGGCAACATGCGTTGTCTATGGTATGCCAATGGCGGTCGATAAGGCAGGCTATAGTGATAAGAGCTTGGACATAAACGATGTTGCCGAGCAATTGGTAAATAGGTTGACCTAATGGATTACCTCAGCATTGTCGGGTTGCTACTTGGCTTCTTGGCAATTTTTGGTGGCAACGCAATAGAAGGCGGGACAATAGAGACGCTCGTCAACGGTCCAGCGGCGCTAATCGTCATCGGCGGCACGCTAGCTGCAACTTGCCTTCAAACACCATTCAACGTTTTCAAGCGAAGTCTCGCCGCATTGCGGTGGGTGTTTTTTCCTCCTCATGTTTCGATAGATGATGGCATACACAAGTTGCTCTCTTGGAGTATTAAAGCGAGAAAGGAAGGTTTGCTTGGGCTAGAAGATGTGTTATCAAAAGAACGGGAGTCTTTTTGTAAAAAAGGCTTGCAGCTCCTAGTTGATGGTTCTGAGCCAGAATCAATACGGTCGGTTCTTGAGGTAGACATGTATTCGCGCGAGCAGCGTGATCTCGATCTCGCAAAGGTTTATGACTCTATGGCGGGTTACTCACCGACAATTGGAATAATTGGCGCGGTACTAGGATTGATTCAGGTGATGAGCAATCTCGCTGACCCATCCTCACTCGGCGCAGGTATTGCGACGGCATTTGTTGCTACTATATACGGGGTGGGATTTGCGAACCTCTTTTTGCTCCCCGTCGCTAACAAGATTCGATACCAGGTTGAACGCCACGTTCGATACCACGAAATGCTTGTTGATGGTTTGATTTCCATTGCAGAGGGCGAGAACCCTCGCTCCCTTGAGCTGAAGCTGAAAGGCTATTTGCACTTAGACTCAACAGATTGAGGCGCGCTTTTTCATGAAACGCTCCAGACATCATAATTCAAACGAAAATCATGACCGCTGGCTGGTCTCGTACGCAGATTTCATTACGCTTCTTTTTGCCTTTTTCGTTGTTATGTACTCCATCTCTTCGGTCAATGAGGGCAAATACAAGGTTTTGTCAGATTCGCTGGAAGGTATATTTAACACGCGCCCAAAAAGCCTCGAGCCGATTCAGATAGGAGAATTGAACGATAGAACTGAACGTCAGGCTGCTTCTGAAGGGATAAACCCTATCTTGATTGGTCGACAAGACAGTTATGAGTCGATCAAGGAAAAGTCCGACGATGTGCAGCTCGAATCGATAGCTGGAGAGTTTGAAGAAAGTTTTGAAGATCTGATTTACGAAGATCAACTATCTGTTCGGGTTCTCGATGACTGGGTTGAAATATCCTTGCGCGACGAAGTTGTGTTTCAAAGCGGAGGGGTTATCCCCGCGGAGGAGGCCTTTGAGGTTATTAAGCGAATCTCAGGGGTCTTACGGTCAAAAAATAACGGCGTATTGATTGAAGGGCATACTGATAATCTGAGAATCAACAATAGCCAATTTCCAAGTAACTGGGAGCTTTCGGTGGCGCGAGCGGCTACTTTTCTCAGGTTGTTGTCTATTGAAGGGATCGACGAAGGTCGCATGGCGGCCATCGGCTATGGGCAATACCGACCATTGGTTCGAAATGACACGCCACAAGGCCGAAGAGAAAACCGTCGTATCGTCTTACTGATCTCGCGCTCGGGAGATGTGAGACAGAGCCTGATCGAATAAGCATCTACTTCATTTTATTCCTCATCTTTGATGCATAACTCTGTGATTTTTATGCCAAATCAAACGTGCGCGAACCACTTTTTGGCATGAGATGTGCTTTTTCTTCAATAACGACATTTTGTTGGCGGTTCAGTATTTATGGCTTTCATTCCGAGTGAAGTAGCCAAATGCTATGATCTCTGCCATAGATTATGAAGTACAAAAAATATAATTCAGGAGTCATTCAAACGTGCGTATTTGGGCGATCGCTAATCAGAAGGGTGGGGTAGGTAAAACCACTACGGTTGTAACGCTTGGAGGCCTGCTAGCGTCACAAGGCAAGCGTGTTCTTGTTATGGACCTTGACCCCCATGGTTCGCTTACTAGCTATTTTGGTCATGATCCTGACACAATCGAACAGAGTGTATTTGATCTGTTTATGCACAAGGGCGCGGTACCTGATGGTTTGCCGGAATCCCTTATTACGGCAACTTCTTGCCCGGGCTTGGATCTTATGCCGGCCTCAACCGCTCTAGCGACGCTTGAGCGTCGAATGGTCGGCGTTGATGGTATGGGTTTAATCATCTCTAAGACCCTCGCTTTGTTGTGGGATCAATACGATTTCGTTCTGATCGATAACTCTCCTTCTTTAGGAGTGCTGATGATTAACGCTTTGGCCGCTAGTCAGCAGCTTGTTGTACCTGTTCAAACCGAGTTTCTAGCGATTAAGGGATTGGAAAGAATGATGCACACCTTAACGATGGTGATTCGATCCCAGAAAAGCAATTTGCAGCACATGATTTTGCCTACAATGTTTGACCGCCGAACTCAGGCGTCAACTCAGAGTCTGAGAACCATCAAACAAACATGGGGTGACAACGTGTGGAAGTTCGCTATCCCGGTAGATACGAAGTTTCGAGATGCAAGTATGCAAGGGCTTGTTCCTTCCGAGCTTGACGCTGCGACTCACGGCGTTAGAGCGTATAAAAAATTGCTTGAAACTCTGTTAGAAAAAACACCTAACGGGATATAGCGGGAGCGAGGGCATTTGCACATTTCTCTTAAGGAAAACAATTCCGTGGGAAATGATGAGATCATTGGTGACTATCTTGATGCTCTATTATCAACGCCAATGCCGGTTAAGGTTATACGTAACCGATTTGAGTTACAGCGTACGATTAAACTAGACGACATTTTAAGTGGTCAGCGAACACCAAGTCAGCAGGAAGCTGTTTTAATTTTGCTTACCACTCTGAGGTTAAGCCGACAGTTGCGCGACAACGCGCGTGTTAAATCAAGTTTGTTGCAGGTCGCATCTCAGCTTGTTGTTTACCTCAGACGAAGTAATGCAGCCTAAAATGGCGCCGAGGTAAGAAGTGAGCAAAGAGAAGTCCGATCAAAATAAGGAAACCAAAGCGAGCCGTGCGGACGACTTGCTGTTGGACTATTTTGATCAGATGTTTGCAACGCCACCGCATGCGTCCAAGTCGAGCGATCCAGTTACCGAAAAAGCGACACAAGAGGCCGAGAGTCAGC
>NZ_LWFU01000623.1:0-2182 GCF_001635135.1 Oleiphilus sp. HI0080 | reverse complement strand
TGGTATTTATCTTTACGCTGACAATGCCGTTCGGTTGCTTGAGGTTGGCCAATGGTGTGTCTTTTAACGCTACGTTCATATACTCCATCCAGATAGGCAGAGCAGCGCGGGATCCATATTCGCTTCTACCAAGCGTTCGGGGCTCATCGAAACCGACCCAAGTGCTGGTCGCAATATTGGTATTGAAACCAGAAAACCAGGCGTCTTTTTGATCATTTGTCGTTCCTGTTTTGCCTCCAAGATCGCTGCGCTTCATTGAGGCAGCTCTTCGCCCTGTGCCTTTGCGAATCACGTCCTTCATCATCGAATGAAGAATGAAAACTGCGCGTTCATCTGCGATTCTCGGGGCGACCTTAATAGTAGGAGCTTCTGGGTTGCGACCTGAAATCTCTGCTTCAGCAGTCGTGATTGTTAATGTTTCTGTTCGAGCTGCATTTTCATTCTCGCACGCCTGATCACAAACGACATAAGGATCAGCTTCAAAAAGGATTTCGCCTTGAGCATTTTCTATACGGCTTACGAGATACGGCTCGATATAATGGCCGCCATTAGCGATCATTGCGTACCCTGCTGCAATCTGCATGGGCGTAATGCCGGCGCTTCCCAGAGCAAGAGAAAGATCCTTCGGTAGGTCTTTCTCGTTAAAACCGAACTTCTTGATACGTTCGAGGGTATTGTTAATGCCTAGACTTTTAAGAAGGCGAATTGAGACTAGGTTTCGTGAGCGATAGAACGCTTCCCGGAGTCTTGTTGGTCCATAAAATTTGCCGCTCGAGTTTTCTGGTCGCCAAGAGGTTTCTAGGTTTTTGTCCTCGAACACGAGTGGTGCGTCATTTATTAGGCTGGCTGCAGTTTTTCCTTGCTCAAGAGCTGCAAGATAAATGAATGCTTTAAAGTTTGAGCCGGGCTGCCTCTTTGCCTGAGTTGCGCGATTGTACTTGCTCATTTGGAAGTTGTAGCCTCCACTGAGGGCGAGAATGGCTCCGTCTTTTGGACGAATAGATATCAATGCGGCTTGTGCTTCGGGGCTTTGTTGCAGTTCGAAGCTGAACAATGAATAGTCTCGAATGGCCTCTCTCGAGGCTTGGTGCTCATCCTCTTGTGGCGGCGTCGCCTCTTCCGTATGCAGCAGTACTTCGCCTTCTTCGGTCTGAGTGTGGTCTTTATTCATGTTATCGATAAGGCGCGCCTCGATGATGTCGCCTGATCTGAAGAGTCCTTCAAAATTGCTTGGAGGCTCGCCCACTTTGTTGATGTTGATAAAGGGGGCAGCGCGCGTTGCTTGTTCTAGTGAGATGTGGCCCCGCTTGCCATCAAGAGAGAAGATTGACAGTTGGTCTGAAGTGCTTTCCTCAACTAATGCTGGAGTGAAGCGTGTTTTTGCTAGGTAGCTACGGAGGATTTGTTTTTTCTCCGCATCGCTCTCTGAGCCATCAAGTTCAATGTTGTCTAACGGCCCTCGATAGCCATGGCGAGCATCATAAGCTTCTAAACCATTGATGACGGATTTCTGCGCCTGAGCCTGTAACTCGCTGTTTGCGGTCACGAAAACGCGCAAACCGGTGGTATAGGCGTCAGAACCATATAGCTCGACTGCTTTTTGACGAGCCATCTCTGCTATGTAAGGGGCTGATAGATCTGGCTGCGGGTTGTGGTAGCCTGCCGTGGTTGTCTCTTGTCGAGCGGCTTTGTGCTCGGCGATAGAAATCATATTCAGATCGAGCATGCGGTTGAGTATCCAGTCGCGACGAATTTTTGCGCGCTCCGGGTTAATAATCGGATTGTATCTTGATGGTGCTTTCGGAAGCCCTGCGATCATTGCACTTTGCGCAAGCGTCAGCTCGTCTAGGTTTTTTCCGTAATACACTTGTGCTGCTGCTTTTACACCGTAAGCGCGGTTGCCCAAATAGATCTTGTTAAGGTATAGCTCAAGAATCTCCGGCTTGGAAAGCACGCTTTCGATTTGTATGGCGAGGAAAATCTCATTGAATTTTCGTATGAATGTCCGTTCTCTGGTCAGAAAGAAATTCTTGGCCACTTGCATTGTTATTGTGCTGCCGCCTGTTTTGATACGTCCAGCTTGGATTAACTGAGCCGCAGCGCGAGCAAGGCCGATGACATCGATACCGCCGTGCTCGTAAAAGCGATTGTCTTCTGCGGCGATAAAAGCGGAGGTTAAAGT
>NZ_LWFU01000622.1:0-1829 GCF_001635135.1 Oleiphilus sp. HI0080 | reverse complement strand
AGCCATGATAACGCTGAGCAAATCAAACAAGGAGATACGGTTTCTTTTGACAAGTTTCTTTCGGACTACGTCAGCTAGACCAGACTCATCCAACGCCGGTCGGCGCCAAGGTTACTGATCTTGCGCTATATGCGCTAGATCGTTTCAGCTGAAACGCCTATTCTCTATGACTCTTTGCGCCTACATTCTTTGAGACGCCCCCCTTATTTAAACATCCGCCTTATCGTATTAATTACCGTGCAACACGCTTCACAAAACGCATACGCGGTGATACGCAGCTCGCAAATATTAAGTACCGAAATTCGCTTCCGTCACGTTTCTAACAAAACTGTCACTATGCCCAATTTGCAGATACTGAAACCTATGCTAATTTTGTAAGTGTATGTAACGAATTGTTTCGTCAAAATTACAAGCTCATACATAAAGAAACATATTTGACATGCAGAGTAGTGTTCATTGCACTAACGTAAAGATATGTAATTCGTAAATGTGTACTGAGGGCAAGGATGCACTCACGCGCAACTCTTCGGAGTAGCGCTAATCAAAAAAACAGAAGCAAACCACATTTTACGAACTACACTACCGAAAACTAGTGTTGACTAAGAAGCGCGCCGAACCGCTGGAAGTCGAACGAAAACAGGGTGAATGAAGCTCTGTGTCGCTCAAAGTGCGAAGGCAGCCTATTGAAAGTGGAGTGGCCCATGGCCGAAGACATTTCTTTAAGCTGGAATATTGATTCTCTAAACAAAGCTTACAAGCAAGGCTACATGGCGGGCGTTATGGGCTCTGACCGTAACAGGCGACCTGCAATGAGTGAAGTGGTGCTTGCCGCTTGGGAAGCAGGCTGGGAAGACGGCAACGACGTAGCGCTAGAAGACGCGCCGAGTTCTGCCCGCATTGCCTCTTAAACAGACTGTTAATCAGCGCTTTGAAAAGTACTTGTTAAAGAAAGCGACTCGATACCTCCTGAGCCGCTGACACTAAGATCTCTCAAATCTGAACAACAAAGCTGGTAAACAGCAAATCTTCCACTCCCGTTTTACCAATCTCTTCTGCCAATGCCTCTTTCACTCTACTTAAAGCAGCAACACGAATCGTCTCTTGTGCCGCAGGCGCACTCATTTGCTCTTTTGTTTGTGCTGAAAGCAACATGACGATTTGATGACGCACCAACGCTTCATTTTGCTTCACTTTCTCTAAAAGCTCTTCATTTTCAACTTTCAATGACACTTCCGCTTTAACGTAAGAAAGCTTTTTTTCAGACAAACCAAAATTACTGACAAATGCAGGAGAGATGTTGTGGTAAATCGATCTTTTACTTGGCGTCTCGCCATCTTCCGCAACAGCCCAAGAGGTGACGAACATGCTGAGGATAAAAGCCAGAGCAAACTTCATACATACGTTCCTTAAAGAGTTTGTTTATCTTAAAGAGTTTATTTGTCGGCACAAAGTATAAGTTGAGCCGAGCAAGAGTGCTTGTTATGAACGGTGACTATTTGTAGCCCATGGTCGCAGTTCACAAAAATTAAGAAGACTTAACTCGCCAAATCAACGGCCAGATCGCGACAATGGAAGCATACTCCGTTGAAAAACATAAGAGATCCACGTTAAGTGAAACTTCCAAATTCCTTGATTGCGGCGGCTATAGCAATTATCGGCACAGGCCTCGTGCTGATTGCCAGCTACGTTGAGCCATTTGCCAGCATGAACCCCTGTCCAATGTGTATGATGCAACGAGCAATCTACCTGACAACGGCAGGCTTCGCGATCCTTGCCCTGGTAAGCCTTAGGCATCGCTTATTCGCTACGATTTTTAGCATTCTAGGTTT
>NZ_LWFU01000621.1:0-8022 GCF_001635135.1 Oleiphilus sp. HI0080 | reverse complement strand
AGAAGAAAAGAGGCAAAGTCAACGTTCAGCGCTTTAAGGGCTTGGGCGAGATGAATCCTATGCAATTGCGTGAAACAACCATGGCACGCGACACGCGTCGTCTCGTCCAATTGACGATAGAAGATCATCCCGGAACGGTTGCCAACATGGATATGCTGCTTGGAAAAAAACGAGCCGCGGATCGCAAAGCTTGGCTCGAATCTAAAGGCGATATGGCCGAAGTTTAGGCGTTTTTAGAACGTCAGAGCGCGATGTGGGCCCTGACGTTACGCATGTTGCTTTCCTGTCGACAAAAGCTTGGGGGTACGATTTGTCGAAAGCCCTGTCGAAATCCCTTATAAAGCCCTCCAGCATTGGTGTTTCTTCAAACCGATATTATGCAACGAATAGTGAAGTTGCTATTCGCGTGCTTCTTCGCGCGATTTCTTCAATATTTACTTAGATTGGCCGCAAGCAATAAGAACCGAAACAAGATAATAAGCGAAACTCGCTTTGTTGGATAAAAAACGTGACAAACTGCTCGCTCTTTTATCGAATTAAACATTTGCCTTTGGTTTATTGGCACAATAGTTGTGTCTGGTTGATCTAAAAACAATATTGGTCAGAGCGTTGGCCCAACTACGTAACAACACGCCAAAGAACAACACCAACAAAAATAACTACGAGATAACGATGAGCGATAGTCCAGTTAACCGTGATGAAAATTCGACCCAGAACAGCGAAGCAAGTAGCGAGTTACATGTCGATGCGGCGCCCAGTTCGTTAGACAGGTTCAAGCGTGTAGCGCAAACCGTGATTACTACGGTAATTCTGGCCTTGCTGCTAGGCACCATCACCTCCGGCACAAGTGAAAACATGCATGCGCAGATGCTCAAGCTTGGCGCATATATCTGGGAAGACTATTTTGTTCTGCGCGGTGATCGACCGATTACCGAGTGCGATCCTCAAGAGGACATCGAGTCTCGTCTTGATGTTCTTGAGCAAGAGCATATTGCTGAGAACGAGGCGTTTTCTCTACTCGCGGAGGACTTTAATCGCGATTCTGCACGCGAGTCCTTAATCAGTCAGCTCCGTGTATGTCAAAAGAAACACGATGACGCGGCAATCTATGACGCGAATCTGACATCGGCGGTCGAGGTTTTCCGTTCTTTAGAGCATGTTTTTGCCGATATTAGTTTGTTTGCCATTGCGCACCAAAAGCTCACGTTGATTTCGCTGTTGATGTTGGCCACCATCATTGCAACAGCGCGCAGAAGTCACATTGCTTTTCGTTCGGTTCACCATCGTAAGGATCATTACATTTCTACAACGGCGCAATTTGTGTCGCATGTTGGGCTCGGTGTTTCCGGCTATGCGTTCTACCATGGCTCGCTGAACTCAGGAACGGAAGTGACGCATCCTGAATTGTTTTTCGCCCTGATCGGAGGCTGCTCGGTGCTGGCTTTGATCAATATCTATCATTTTTTCCGCCCAGAAGAGCATCTAGAGCAGGGTGGTGGTTGGCTTCGTGCGCTGCTAACGATTCCGATCCAGACTTTTATGCTGCTGGCGGCTTGTTTCCACTTTTTTGTAACCGAAGCACATTTGCCTGGCATCGCGATTTACTTTACGCAAATTTTCCAGCTAACCAATCTGCACTTGGCGATAGGCCTTTATATCCTTGCAGGGATGATGCTCAAAGAGACACTGCTTGGCGCAAAGTTGTTTGATGTCTTTCGCCCATGGCGTCTTCCGCCTGAAATGATGGCCTTCGTAGCGATTGCGTTAATGGCCTACCCAACAGCCTACACAGGAGCGTCCGGCATTATTATCATTGCGATGGGTGCTGTGGTGTATCAAGAGATGCGTCGAGTTGGTACTCGTCGGCAACTATCGCTTGCGGTGACCGCTATGACCGGTTCAGGGGTCGTTCTGCGCCCTTGTTTGCTGGTTGTTGGTATCGCCATCCTTAACAAGGAAGTAGTCACCGATGAGCTATTTCATTGGGGCTTTAGAGTATTCTTGCTGAGTATGGTTGTGTTTGCGGTGTTCGCGCTCATCACTAAGAAAGAGCCGTTGAATCCGGCGCCGGTTAGTGAAGCGCTTGTCCCATCGTTGCGTTTGGTTAAGCCCTTGCTGCCATACTTCGCGATTCTTGCCGGTACGCTCGTCGCCTATGCTTATCTGCTTGATACTTATCTAGATGAGTTTTCTGCTCCGATTGTGCTTCCAGTATTGGTGGCGATTGTCTTAATTTGGGAGCGTAAGTTCAGCCACGATTTTGAGCATCGCAATAAAACAGCTGGCGCTGCGCCAACCGTTTCGCTCGCTTTCCATAAAGCGGTTGATAACTCTGCCATTCAAATTGGCGCTTTGCTCATGCTCATGGCCTGCTCATTCACCGTTGGCGGTATTATCGAGCGTGGCGGTGGTGTTTTGGAAATTCCCGAGGTGTTTGATTCGCCGTATGCTGCGATGTTGTTTATGGTGGCATTTCTGGTAATGATCGGGATGATTATGGATCCGTTCGGTGCGCTGATTTTGGTAACGGGCACCATCGCTCCAGTTGCATATGCACAGGGTATTCATCCTATTCATTTTTGGATGACCGCTCTAATGGCGTTTGAACTTGGTTATCTGAGCCCGCCGGTGTCGCTGAATCACTTATTGACGAGGCAGGTTGTTGGGGACGATGAAGTGGATAAAGCCTTGCAAGAAGGGGATACGTTCTACTATCGCCATGAGCGGATTATCTTGCCGCTGTTAGTGATGGGAACCACGTTAATTATCGTGGCTTTTGGACCACTGATCTATTTTGAGTTCAACCCACTCCCGCTACCTTAGCGATTAGACTGAGAATAGGCATAAAAAAAGGCATCCTGAAGAGGATGCCTTTTTCGTCTGGTTGGACGTTTATGCAGCGCCAATCAGCTTTTTAATACTGCCTACTACGTTGTCGCCTTTAAATGGCTTAACAATCCAACCTTTAACGCCAGCCGCCTTGCCGCGTGCTTTCATGCGCGGGTCGCTTTCGGTTGTTAGCATGATGATGTTTACACCTTGATTGTTGAGATCACTGCGTACTTTTTCTGCCATGGTTAGGCCATCCATGTTCGGCATGTTTACATCCGAGATAACAAGCTTGATCTGACCGTCTTTCTGAAGTTTGTCTAGGCCGTCTTTGCCGTCGATTGCTACTTCTACTGATAGATCGTTTGCTGCTAAAAAACTGCTCACTTCGTTGCGAACAGTCGCTGAGTCGTCAACTACTAGAATCTGTGCCATGGTACTTTCCTCGCGTTTGTTACTGCTAGAAAGGCATTGCCTTTCTTATCTGCTAATTTGTTTTTTTGTTTCCGACTCTAGTTTTCTAGAGTTCTTACTGCATTAATTTGAGTATAGCTACTTGCTCTGGAGTGCAAGTATTTGGTTAAAAAAACTCCAATTCACCGTTATCGACAAACTCATCTACGGCTTTTTCGCTTTCTTCAAATTTCTCTGGAGACCAGTTCAAATTGAAGATAAGTCGTTGATATAACGTGATATCTGGGAAACGCATCTCGGGATCGTGCAGAGTAAACTTAAAGCAAAGTTGTGGCTCGGTAGAACCAAAGGAAATGTGTTTCCTCTGGTGGTTTACCATGATCGGAACTTGTGTGCGCAGCCCATCAGTGTTGACGTCATTGGTGAAATAGCGTGCTCTTATGCTGCCCCAGATCAGGTTAGTGACCTCGTTCAGAATACCGTTGCTATCACGGGAATCAGGTTGGTTTTTCTTGATTTGCGACGCACCTGAGCGAATAAGATCTAAGACTTCATTTTCTGTTGTTTGCAGCATCATGTAGCCGCGACACCAATCACTCTCAAGAGGGATTAGGCTGAATAGCTCGCCATATATAATCTGATCTTTTACCAAGTAGGGCAGTTCATTTCGAACCTCGACACCGGGAACGATACTCTCGAATGCATTTTTGGATAACTCGATAATGCCACTTGCGAGCTCCGCAGGGTAAAACATGCTGCAGATGTAGTTGTGTACGAGTTCGTTCAGTTTGTCAGCGTCGCCGCTCATGTAGCAACCGGCAACCGATTCCTGCACGATCTCTGGAAGATCATCCATGCTGTCTGTATGCGCACGACGAAGGAAGATAGGAAGCTCGGGGCGAGCCCGATGAATTTTCGAGCAAAGCTCAATACCGCTAACGCCATTAAAATCTTTGTCTTCGCTTAAGAATACGGCACCAAGATCGACGTTCGATTGCATAACGTCGTTAATTTCGTTGGTTGCATCGCGAAGACCAATGGTGTTGTTTCCGGTGCAGACTTTTAAGCCGACTAGGTTGTTGTTGGTGCATACTTCCTTGAGCACAGAGAGTGCTGCTTCGTTACATTCATGTACGAGCACTTTACTGACAATTTGTGTTTTCGCTGTCATTACTGCCTCTATTACTTAGAAAAACTCAAGCTCACCGCAGTCTGCTTCTTCGACTTCGGTCGTACTTGTTGTGGTTGATGTAATGTCAAAATCCAGCTCAGTGTCATTGCAAACATAGATGCCGCACTCAAAAAGTGTTTGACCATTAATCTCTATATGCTTAAAGCTCTCAAAGCTTGGTTTCTGAGAGAGCATGTATTTCATGCTACCGGACTCGAGTCGATTCGGAGTCGACATCCCTAAGCTGGGGATGAAATTATTAAGACTTCGCTTTATCGCCCCGCAAAACGTGTTGCCTACTTCGCCGACAAAGTCATAAAAGCGCTCGTCTGTAAGGGTGTCGGCGGTGGTATTGAGTTTGTTTGCTACAAAGGCTTTGGTAGCGTCGTCATTGTTTAAATGGATTACCGTCAGCACCCTGAACAAGGGCGAAGAAATGGTCAGCAAAACAAACTCTTTGAATTCGCCATGAATGCTCGAGTTAGCGTCTGCAGTATGAATTTCTGTTTCGGCACTCGAATAAAAGCAATCTTCCATAGCGATGCCGAACAAACGCACTAACTCGCGATTAAAAGAACTTTGGCTCATGTTCCGTCTCCGCTTACGCCGCTTGGACTCGGGTTAGCAACTCTTTAACGATCTCATTGGTCGCTGATACATCGGTAAGAATCATCTTTCCGCCAGCTTGGATATCTTGGAAGGTCGTCGTGGTTAGAAAGTCGTTCTTATTCAGATTTTCTTTGTAGCTTTCGCTCAGCTCCTGGCTGCGCATTGCTAGGTTTCGAACTTCTTCAGCAACAACGGCAAAGCCTTTTCCATGCTCGCCGGCGCGAGCTGCTTCAATGGCAGCGTTTAAAGCCAAGATCACGATTTGCTTGACGATATTGAAAAATTCTTGATTCTGATGATGCATCTCAGCATTGTGCTCCATCAGCTGGTTTAGGCTTTCATGCCAACGCTCGAAGGTAACGAGCATTTCTGTCAGTTCGACGAGATCGCCTTCGACTTTAGCAAGCTGTTCAGTGAGGAAAAACTGTTCACGCTCATGCTCATGACGCAAGCTTTGTATTTGAGCCTCATAGTTTTGGGCGATTTCGTTCTTCTCGTTTTCTAAGGTGCTTCGCAGAAGTTCGATATCCTGCTCAAGTTCTGCATGCTGGTTTGATACACTTGCATGGTTTTCGATATGGTCGTTGATAATCGATTCATGCTCATCAAGCTTGATTGATTGCGCAACTTGTTGATTGAGATTGGTTACTTCGAGCTCTTTTTCTCTAAGCAATCTCTTGCTTTGAGTTGCCTTAATAAAGAAACCAAGGGCAAACGCGACGCCCGCTGCTAGCGCTGAGATAATTATCGTTGTCATGGTACTCGCCGAAATATTGTTGTTAGTTTGACGTTATTTGACTTTTTTAACGTTCTAATTTTTAGCCTAGCACCGAATGAATGAGCTGCTTATTTTTTAGCTTTCGCTTTCATTATCAGGGCTTTCTCTATGAACTAAGTCACTTTTCTGCCCCTAAAAACGCGAATTAATGCGAATTGCTGCACGATTTTATGGGAAAATGCAACTTTTCAAATTTTTAATCTAGAGTGAAATTGAAGGCCAAAAAAATAAACAGAGGCAAGAGTAGGATGTTTCAGCTGAGTTTTAACCAAAAAGTCGCGTTCGGATTTGGGTTCATCATCGTATTGATGCTCACATCAGGATTGTCATCGCTATGGAACCTTAACGACATCAATGAGTCGACATCGCGGGTTAACCAGACCGCGGTGCCGGTTGTGAAAGAGAGTAACCAGGTTCAGATACAACTGCTTAAGCTAGCGAAGTTGAGTAGTCTTGCATTTAATGCTGAAGATAGTGACAGCATTCGTGTCTATAAGCGGAAGTTCATGCAGGGCGTGAAAGACTTCGAAGGTTTATATGGAAGCCTTGAAAGTCTCGCTCAAGATGATGCTGACATGAATGCTCTGGTTATTGGCATCAAGAGTAATTACGACTTCTATCGTTTTGCCGTGACTGAAATGTTTGAAGCCAAGTCATTGATGATTTCAGCGAATGAGGCGATGCATGCTGAGGCGGATGAGCTGTTTAATATGGCTGATTCGTTGGGCGGCGCTTTAGTCGACTTGCAGTACTTTATGGCCGAGCCGAAAGACACCGAGAACATGGAACTCGTGGCCGGTTTTGCAAACCAAGCTGATACCAATGCACTCGGCATTCTCAAAACCGTTGAGCAGGTCCAGCGTGCAAGTTCTCTCGACAATCTTGGAACGATGGATGATTTCAAGTTCTCCTTGCAGGATTCCAAGCTCTGGTACGACAAAGGTGCCGACGTTTTTAAAACCTTTGGCGACACTGAGTATCTAGTGAATGCTGAACAAGCCTATAGCGACTTGGCGAAAATGCTTGACCGCACACCCTCGATTGTTGATCACAAAAGAAAGGAGCTGGAGCAAGCGGAGCTTGCTAAGCAGAAGCTGAAAGAAGCGGATGCGGCTGTGACGCAGTCAGTTGCCGGTCTCGATGAGCTACTTGAATCCGCAAATGGCCAATTTTATTCATTGCAGGGTGAAGTGCTGGGCAATCTTGATTTTGGCTTCAAGTCTTCGATTGTCATGTTGATTGTACTTATTTTGCTGGCGGCGCGTAATTTTAACTCGATGCGCTCTGCCATCCAGACGAAAATGGAAGACCTCGCCAAACTGAACAAAATTGGCGGTACACTTGCCGCTGCGCATAATCAAAATTCGGCATTAGAAGAAGTGCTGCAGAGTATGCACGACAAAATCGGCGTGAGTCAGGGTTCGGTTTATTTAAGTAATGAGAAGCAAGAGCTCGTTGTTAAGGCGCACTTTCCTCCAAAAGCGAATTCTAGTGATATGGCGCCGGCGCGTTTTGAGCTAGGCGAGGGGATTATCGGTAAAGCGGCTAAGACCAAGCAGATCATTTTTGTACCAAACACGGAACGAGACAAGTCCTACATTCAAAGCGACAAAGACTCCGCGCCTAAAGCGCTCCTTTGTGTTCCTTTGATGGATAAAGACATGCTGGTAGGCGTGATAAATTTATCGGGTGATGTGAAGCAGGTTAGCTTTGCAGATAGTGACTACGAGTATGTATCGTCTGTTGCGCAGTCGTTGGTTACAACGATCAAGAACATTCGTATGCGTGAAGTAATTGAAGAGCATGCGCGAACCCTGGAAGCGAAAGTAGAAGAGCGCACAGCCGCTTTACATCAGAAAAACCAAGACATCGCTAACATGATGGCGAACATGCACCAAGGCCTCTTTACCATTACGGATGGCGGCTTGGTGCACAAGGAATACGCAGCATATCTCGAGACAATTTTTGAAACCGACAGAATTTCTGGGCGCAATGTGAACGATCTGTTGTTTGCCAATAGCACCCTTGGTGCGGATGCACGTGATCAGAATATCACCGCGGTTGATGCGATTGTTGGCGAAGATTCGATGATGTTTGAGTTCAACTCTCACTGTCTTGTGAATGAGATGACGGTTGCCTTTGACGATGGCCGCGAAAAAATTCTTGAGCTGGATTGGGATCCGATCGTCAATGAGGAAGATGTTGTTGAACGCCTGATGAT
>NZ_LWFU01000620.1:0-551 GCF_001635135.1 Oleiphilus sp. HI0080 | reverse complement strand
CAATCTAAACACGGATGACCTGAATGTGCTTGGTGAAATATGTGGTTCAGAAAACGTGGTCGAACTTGGTTTTCAAGCAAACGTTGTTAAGCCCGAGCTTCACACACATGATCGATATGGCCATCGGGTGGATGAAATACGCTTTCATCCTGCTTATCACGAGCTCATGACTCTATCAATGAAGCATGGTATCCACTCATCCCATTGGGAGAGCGTAGCTTCTGATCGAAATTTGGAACGGGCAGTAAAGAGCTACATGATGTGTCAGGTAGAGGCGGGACATGGTTGCCCTATAACAATGACTTCCGCGGCGATTGCAAGCCTTAAACACCAACCCGAGCTTTATGATATTTGGGCACCCAAAATCCTAAACCGAACTTACGACCCTCGAAATATACCCCATTTTCAGAAAGACAGCGTCACCATTGGGATGGCAATGACTGAGAAGCAGGGCGGCTCAGATGTTAGAAGGAACTCCACTCGTGCCTTCCCTATTGATGGAAACACAGATGGGCTTTACGAACTCGTTGGCCACAAATACTTCGTTTCAG
>NZ_LWFU01000619.1:0-1945 GCF_001635135.1 Oleiphilus sp. HI0080 | reverse complement strand
TTGCGAGCCCATTCGATGCTGCCACCGAGCTGTGTCGAAAACGCATCTAAGCGATGACGCATTAAGAGTAGTTTTGCCTGTTCGATTCGAAGTGCCAAATTCTGTTTAAGGTAGGCAGAATATTCCGGTGAAGGCGGTAACGAATGAGGTTCTTCACTGCGTTGAATTGAAATGGCGCGACTAAACGCAGATTCAAGTTTTGTGACTAAGCGTTGCCACCAGTTTTGCTCATTCGATTGTTCTGGTGCTTGCGCCGTCTGAGTGGTTGTGGCGTTGCTAGTTTTAGATGAGACTATTTTCTTATCCAAGTTGAGTGAGGCAAGCTGATTCGAGACTGCGTTTAGGCGCATCAACAATGTGTCGATTTGTCCGCGTGCTTGGCTGCGTAAAAGAAGGAGCTCTTCCGCGATTTTTATTCGCACAGGCATGAGTGCAGGATCATTGATTTCTGCAAGCACATCATTTGCCGCTTCAAGCAGCGCTTCGCTCGTGCTTGGATCTTTTTCGATGACCAAACGTTGGTTGGCGATGCGCAGCAGGTATTCAGCTTGTGCTAAAAGCCAGTCTTTACGAGTGCTGCCTCTAATAGCGTTAATCTGTGAAACAAAGTTATCAATGTTGACTTGTTGTTGTCGCAGCAGAGCATCGATCTCTGTTTGACGGTTTATGAGCTTTTCATTCAGCGCCTGTTCAGAACTTTGAAGGTTCGAAAGCGCTTGGTTCTGATGCACAAGCTGATCTGTAAGCGTTCTGATCGCATTGGTGCCGGCGTCTTGCTTTTGCCACAGCTGCATTCCGAAATAGCCGCCGATGGCAATGGCTGTGATGACGATAAGCAAGAGCGCGAGTATTCCCGCGCTTCCGCCGCGCTCAGATGTCTTCTCGACCGTTGATGCTTTGGCTTGTTTGGTTTGCGTCGGCGATGAAGGAGCCGGCTGGGGTGTTGGCTTTTCTTGCGTTACCGTGGTGCTTGGCTTTTCTTCGCTCACTGTAGACCTGCGCTTTATGTTCTTTTAAACCAAAGCTTAGCCCTAAAGTGAGTGCTTTTCACTTAGCAATTGTTCATTTAAGCGGGCCGAGCCAGAGCTTTAATGATATCGATTGGTCTGAGCTGTTCAGAAACCTGCGTCTTTTGATAACCCAAGCTTTGAGCATGCTTCGCTACGCGCTCGCTCGGAACGATAAGCCTAGTCCCCGTTGGGGTTGCACTAATAGATTTTGCGAGAGAATGGAGGTTGTCTAAGGTTTCTGCGCTGAGAGTGACAATGCTGGTCGCGCCAAAATCACTGATACTCTCTTGAAGCGTTTGATCGGAGTATTCTGGTGTAACGCGCTCATATAATTCAATTGTGGTGACTTTTGCCCCTCGATCCCTCAAGCCTTGCTCCAGCTTGCTTCGACCCTCTTTGCCTTTCGCAATCAGAATCTTTTGGCCTTTGACGTGATTAAGTTCAGGCGTATCGAGCAGGCCTTCGCTGCTATAGTCCTGATCCGGGATGGAGACGCTGAGGTCTGCTTCTGCAAGCAGTTGGGTGGTTTTTCGGCCAATACCGAACCACTTCTGATCAGCCGGCGCTTGGGGCCACAGCTCATCCACGTAGTGGATCAACTGTGTTGCTGCATGTTGGCTCACCACGACCACTTTTTCGTATTGATCAAGGGCATAAATGATGTTTTTGACTTGAGGTGTCAGAGCAAGCGTTCGCACCTCAATACAAGGCAGGGAGTAGGTCTCTGCGCCAACTGACTCCAATACCTTGCACAGCTCAGAGGCTGACGGTTCAGGTCGGCAGACAAGTACTTTGTGCCCTTCGAGAATGGCTTTGATCATGATTGATACGCAGCTTCAAGAAGTGCTTCGGCTCCCTGCTCGAGGAGCTGCTCGGCGATATCGATACCAAGCACTTTTGGCTGACTCTGTTTGATCGAAATCGAACTTTTTGCG
>NZ_LWFU01000618.1:0-1590 GCF_001635135.1 Oleiphilus sp. HI0080 | reverse complement strand
GCACAAGCAGGCCCATCCGGTTGGGCAGAATCATTAAGCAGTTTCCTTAATTTAGACTTGCCCTGAGGTGTCACCAGCATGGCTGATTTTTATCAAAATGGAATAATCACAACGCTTCATAATCTAACGTGTAGAAGTTATGAAGATCTTGAAGCCGAACTTGAAACATTTGCCGAGCAGCGCCCCATGGGGCTTATCTTGCCGTCTTTGTTTTCAGAACTTGAGGGGGAGGCTCTACCGAAAATCATTGATGAGCTAGCAGAAGTTAACTATGTTGGCGAAATCGTCATTGGTTTAGATCGAGCAGACGAAGAACAATATCGTCATGCATTGGAGTTTTTTGGCCGCCTGCCCCAGCGTCACCGCGTGCTGTGGAATGACGGTCCTCGTCTACGAGCGCTGCATGCAGAGCTAACTGATTTGGGAGTGGCTCCAAAAGAGGCAGGTAAAGGTCGAAACGTTTGGTATTGTATGGGCTACACTCTGGCCTCAAATCGCTCTGAGTCGGTCGCACTGCATGACTGCGACATCGTTACCTACGATAAGTCTTTGCTCGCGCGACTGATCTATCCAGTTGCAAATCCGCACTACAACTACGAATTTTGTAAAGGGTTCTACGCGCGCGTGGCTAATGGGAAGATGAATGGCCGCGTTAGTCGGTTACTTGTTACCCCATTATTGCGCTCGTTTAAGACCGTCATCGGTTATCGTGATTATCTCGAATATATGGATAGTTTTCGGTATCCATTGGCTGGGGAGTTCTCGTTTAGAATCGATGTGCTTCGCGACATCCGTATTCCGAGTGACTGGGGCTTAGAGATCGGCGTTCTGTCAGAAATGTATCGAAACTATGCGCACAACCGTCTTTGTCAGGTAGATATTGCGCATACGTATGACCATAAACATCAAGACTTGTCATTGCATGACGACAGTGGCGGCTTATCGAAAATGTCGATTGATATTACGAAAGCGTTGTTCCGCAAACTTGCTACTCAGGGTGAAACCTTTACCAACGAAACGATACGTTCTTTGAAGGCGACCTATTATCGAATTGCGCTCGATTTTATTGAGACTTATTACAATGATGCGATGATGAATGGCTTAAAGCTCGATGTTCATCAGGAAGAGAAAGCGGTTGAGATGTTCGCATCAAATATCATGAAGGCTGGGCAGCACTTTCTGGACAACCCCATGGAGCGACCATTTATCGCTAGCTGGAATAGGGTTATTAGTGCGATGCCCAATGTACTTGAGCGCCTGAAAGAGGCGGTCGAGCTCGATAACGAAGAATTCAGGCAGTAATTATGCAGGCATTTGAGGCTTTAAACTCCAAGATAGGCGATCAATTAGCATTCGTTTATGGCGAATTGTTGACGGACTCCCAGCGAGAACAACTCCACCGCGATTTACTTCGAGAAATGCGGCTTGATCAGCAAGAGGCTGATGGCGAGCTTGAGCAGCCAGTGCCTTATCAGAATCATTGGTCTGAGCAAGACGCAATTCTCATTACTTACGGAGACAGCGTTTCTGTTGGCGCCTCGGCCTTAGATTCAAATACCGAGAAGCCTCTCGCGACTCTAAAAACCTTCC
>NZ_LWFU01000617.1:0-2687 GCF_001635135.1 Oleiphilus sp. HI0080 | reverse complement strand
GGATTGGATTGAGTTTGAGATTACCGAGAGCTCAATCATTTCTGATTTAGATCATTCAATTCAGGCGCTGCAAAAGTTAAGAGATATGGGCTTTAGTATTGCGCTCGACGATTTTGGTACAGGATATTCATCGCTGAATTATTTAACAAAACTACCGATCGAAACGCTTAAAATTGATAAGTCTTTTGTTATGGAGCTCGAGAGCAGTGAGCAGGCCAAGTCGGTGGTAGAGACGATTGTTGCGCTTTCTAACTCACTCGGTCTGGAGTCTGTGGCGGAAGGCATCGAAAGTGAAGAACACCACCTCTTTCTTCAGAGCCTTGGATGCGAGTATGGCCAAGGTTACCATTTCTCCCGTCCGTTAACTTATTTCGACTTTCTTGAGTTTATTGCGCCCAAAGCAGAAGGTAATGTCGTCAAGATGAAGCGCGTTGATCACTAAGCTTTGTTTCGCAGCGTGAGGACTCTAATGTCTTCTTAGTTTGTTTTCGAACTCCTCCTTATCAGCCCAAGCTCTGCGGCTCCGCAAAATTAATCCTCCCTTAAGTGTTTGCCAGCGATTCGAAATGGCCGCTTGGCTGTGTTCTACACGTCAAACCATGGTATGGCTTGATGCGAACGAGCGACGCTAAAAATATAGACAAATGTCGCTATCGATAGGACGAAATAAACGGCTCGGGTGCGTTTGGTTCTTCCTCGTTTTAGCGCCATCGTGCCAAATGCGATATACACCAGTAGTGCGAACAGCTTTGCCGTCAACCATGCGTCTTGAAAAGGATATTGTTGGATAGTGATGGTGAGTGCGACTGCGCTCACCAGCAATACGGTATCGACCATGTGCGGCAAGATACGCACGAGTTTATGCTGCAATAATTGCGAGTCCACGAGCATCCAATAACCTCGCAGAGAAAACGACACGATCGTAAGTAGCGCGCATGTTATGTGGAGATGCTTTAAAGCGAGGTAAGACATAAAGAACGTCCCTGTTTAGTAATTGAGTTAAAAGCCAGTGATGCCCAAAAAAGTCGATCATAGCCTCATTGAGCACATTGTAATTCACCAAGACGACTTATGTTGAATGCGATAGTTAAAGCGATCAATTCTCGCGCCGAACCGTTGCTCTCGATCGCTGTGATCCTTGGGATCGGGTGTGTGCCTCAAGATCTGTGTTTTCTTTGAGATGGGAGCCGTACGCAAACTCCTTTGCTGGCTGAGTAGTTTTGCTCTTTCGCGACAAGAAGTGTCGCAACGGCCATTACTCTACGAGATAAGTACTCACCAATGTGGAGCTGAACCGTGATGACACCTGCTTATAACGTAAATCAAACGCACTATCAGATTGATGGTCTAGCAAACTTTTTTAAGCCCCGTTCAAGTGACTCGTTCGCGTTTAGTTCGCGGGTCAAGCTTAGCCCAAGTGAAGCGCGCTCTATGGCCGATGAGTTCATATCGTCACTACACGTTCTTGATGCAGGTATCAAAGGGTCGATTGACGTTGCTGCAGCAGACATGGCGCGATGCAACAAAGACTCTTCGCGCAAAAAACGTATGCACTATAAGCGCATCAAAGAGCTTATGCAGGAGCAGCTTGGTGCGACGGAAGTCATTGGGCAAAGGGAAGCGACATCGACGGTTTACTACATTGAGCCGAGCGGTGCGTGGAATGACGATGAGGAAGAGGGTGGCGTATTGTATCTGTGTCGTTCGGTGTGCAATCCATCCGATCCAATTAATACGTGGACGTCTGAACGACTCATGGCTTTGAGCGCACATGCAGTCGGTCGCGCGTTTATGCGACGCTGTGCCTGGGCGACGGGCTATGCGGTGACGGCGGAATGTTTGGTTAAGGTGTTGGTCGATGTGTATGCGGGTTTTCAAAGCGCGCCCATGCCCGAGCAAAGTGCGTATCCGCATTTGAGCCATACGAAATGGCTTGTGCAATTTAGTCTGGAAGAAACACAATTTGTGATCGAGTGTGATGAAGCTGAGGTACCACGCATTAGAACTGTGTTTGCAACACGAGAGGGAGCGCCGGAAAGTGGAGAGATTAAAGTGCTGCCCGCTAAACGCCGTTCTAGATTGTTTCACTTGCTTTGATCGGCGTCTTTGATAGTGCTTGAATGTTAACCCGAATGCAGCGGCTACTTGCAAGCCAGAGAGGTTGCGCGCTGCTATCGAGCCCTAACGGACTTCAATATAGTATTTTAGCGCTGCTGCAATGGCTAAGAATACGATCGCCACTATGTCAATTTTGAAGACCTTTGCGATCGCTGCGTTATAGCCTTCTGATATGAGCACGATAACAGCGAAGCCAATCATGCTGACAGCAGCCATAACCATTGCTGCGATTTGGTAGGTGGGGTTAAAGGCTGAGAAAAGTATAAATCCGCCCAAAATACCAAACAGCAATGCGCGATGACGCATGAGGATTTGCAGCTCGATACTTTGTAATGAAATTGCGTATGCGGACTCAAGCTTTGGAGCCGAGATAATGCCAACAACGGGTAGGAAATTAATCAAACCAACAATGACAAGGCAGATCGTCAAAATCTCGGCCATGGCGCATTTCCTGTTTATAGTTGCTTGGAGGACGTTATGTCACCCCAAGTAAAACCGTAACCATAGCACTTGGCGTGTTGCGTAAAAAGGCACGGTTAGCAATACACTGTTGCAGATAAAACAAAGGC
>NZ_LWFU01000616.1:0-1731 GCF_001635135.1 Oleiphilus sp. HI0080 | reverse complement strand
TTTAGCTGAAACGCGCAAAGCGGCAGAGTCTGTTATCAATGCATTTAAGTCCTTGCGTGCGAACCTTTTGGTTCAAGAGTTTGTAAAAGAAGCCGAGGGAAAGGATCTTCGCTGTTTTGTGATTGATGGCAAGGTCGTTGCGTCGATTCAGCGAACGGCCGCGCCGGGCGAATTTAGAGCAAATATTCATCAGGGTGGTACGGCTTCGATTGTTAAAATTACCCCTGAAGAGCGCAAGTTAGCAGTAACAGCAGCCAAGGTACTCGGTTTACACATTGCTGGTGTGGATATCATTCGTTCTAAAAATGGTCCTCTATTGCTCGAAGTAAATTCCTCTCCGGGTTTAGAAGGTATAGAGACTGCAACAGGCAAGGACATAGCAGGAATGATGATCGCTTCGATCGAGCGTGCGCTGCGCTGGAAGCGAGAGCTAGCGAGCCCTGTTGAGTAAACACAAACGCAATAAAAAGGAGTACACCATGCCAAAACAAAAGGCCATTGGATTAATTAGTGATTTGCACGAGCGCTTCGCGGATGACGCGGTGAGCGAAGAGCAGGCTCAGCTTTTGAGAGATGTGCAACAGCACGTCCATGATCTAGGCGAAAGTGAGGCTCCAGAGCCCGATTTTGTTGATGCGCTGGAGGTCTTGGTAACAGATCTTGAGGTGGAGCATCCAACCGCCTCAGGAATACTGCGTAATCTGGTTGAAACCTTGAAAAACATGGGGGTGTAGGGCGTCATTAATGTTCTTGACGCTCTACTCGAATAGAAGAGCGAGAATACTGTTTCGTATGCGCGCCTTTGCGTTCTTTCGGTCTCTAAACGCGCGTCACCAGAGTCGCTGCGCCACGTATCTTCGGGTAGTGACACATGATGGAATCTTCCGATCAAGTTCGGCGGGTGACTATTTTCGTTATGGATTTACATTTTTTTGTTTAATTGTGACTAGGCGTGTTTTAAGCGTTGACTTTAAGCTAGCCTGGTTCTGAAAGGGAAGGCTTTGGCTAGCTCGAGCTAGCTAGAGCACAGAGAGAAAGTCTGCATGGCTTTGGGACTGTTTCGCGCCACACCTCGCTTGTCCAAGCCCAGCGCCCAAACCTACAAGGTTTCTTCTTTACCTAAGCTCTATATTTTAATTGTCGCTAAGTGCATTTTTTCGCCTACTTGCTTTCGCTCCGGATCTGGGAGAATGTCGAGAGAGGGCCAAAGTCCGCTCTCTAATGCTTCTGCATAACCTGGGCAGAGCTGATGCGTTTGCATCGCTGACACGGTGTCGCTCACTGTATAGCGAAGGCGATGCCATGCCACTTCGATGTGACTTGCCGACTTAGATAATGTCATATACCACGTGCTTGCTTCACCATCATTTGCTGGCATGCCAATGACGCCCGCGTTCAGCCAGTAGTGATTAGCATCAAGTTGCTGGCCAAAAGGGATTCCGCAATGTCCACCTATCATGACATTGGCGTGCGCGGTCTCTAACTGCTTTTGTTTCTCTTTGGTGCTGCTAGACGCGAAAATAAACTGGTTCTGTTGTTCAAGTCCACCATGAATGACATGCATTGCTGTGTGGTTATAGGAAAAACTAATCGACGTTGGTAAGGTCGCCATCCAGTTTTTTGACTCTTTGTTCACTGCTTTACGAGCAAACGCAAACCATTGTTTCGAAGCGATATCGCAAACACTCTCTTCATCGAATCCGCAACCGCAGTCTTCCTTGTCGTTCGCTA
>NZ_LWFU01000615.1:0-2981 GCF_001635135.1 Oleiphilus sp. HI0080 | reverse complement strand
AAAGCGTTGGTATGAGCATCTTTAGATAACAAAATATACCGTGGAAGGGGCAGGGCCCAAACCGACTTGGCCTAGACCCTTTGAGTTTTTGTAGCCGATACGGATTGACAGCCTTCCTCAAACCACCGCCGGTACAAGTTCTAAGTCGTAAGTAGCACCCTGCTGACTGACAGTTGTGATTGCTGCGTCGTGCGCGTCATCTGCATCACTAGCAGATACAACCGCCATGGCTGATGCAAGACCGGGTTCAAGGCTGCCAGCGGCCGAATGAGTGCTCGTCGAGGCCAAGGTCTGCGACTCAACTTTCGTAAACTCCAGCCAATTCAAGTTAAATCCATCACCAAGCACATCAAGCCGTAAGTCTTGCCCTTCCGGATCTCCCTGATTGGGGGTGCCATGCTCAACAACAATCTGCCCAAGCTCATGTGTTTGCCAATTTTGCCAAGCACCCGTCGAAGAGACTTCTTTCGATAGAATTTGCTCTTGCCCCGTACTTAATGAGAACACACCGGTATCGTAAGGCGATGCCACCCGCGCAGAAACAGCATAAACACCAACATCGAGGTCTAAGGAATACTCAAGCCATTCACCAGCGCGCATCCAACCAATGTTAAAGCCACCGCCGGCATCGCTTGTCACCTGTATATCTACATTATCATCGCGATATTGGCCGCCACTATTACCCGCACTATTGTCATAAGCAAACTCATAATCTTCCGCTTCTAATCGATAGCTTTCTTGCATAACAGGCGCTTCGCCTAAGTCTTCAGCAATCAAATCTAAGGCAACGCTATCTATGTTTGCCCCGCTGCTCCCCGTCGTTTTGAACGCCACGTTATGCTCACCACTTTCAAACGTCATCGTCAGACTGGTCGATCCCCAATGCGACCAAGATCCCGTGGCTTGAAAATCTAGCGTATCGACAAAATAGCCGTCTACAAACACATCTAAAGGCCGGTTTCCATACGCTAACGCATAACGCACATCAAGTTGATAAACGCCTTCTGAAGTTTCGACATCGAATGCCAGTGCTCCTTCCTCAATCATGTCGATAAAACCCGAGCCGTCAAAACCGGCGTGATTGGTAGCTACCTGATGCCCGCCAAGCTGAGCCTGTTCCACATCAAGCGACACCAGCGTGATGACATCTGGTTCTGGTTCTGGTTCTGGTTCTGGTTCTGGTTCTGGTTCTGGTAAAGGATTGTCTTCAGGCGTTTGCTCGTCAACAGGCGGTATATCGTTGGACTGATCTTGATCCGGCTCTTGGTCTTGCTCCTGATCTTGGTCTGGTTGTTGACCTGAATCTTGCTCCTCTTGTGCGACGGTCACCCAAGCTGTTTCTGTTGAATAGCCGTCTGTTACCTCATACCAAAAACCCGCTTCTCCTGCGAAGTCATCATCAGCCTGAAAGTGAACTTCCTGATTATACGCATCAAATTCAACCCGTCCGCCGAAGCCCTCATAGACAGTATTCAAGGATAGTCCCGCCAGGCGTTCGGTGACGTCGTTTGCAAATAAAGTAGCCGCACCTATATGGTGAATCTGTCGAAGGTCAGCCTCAGAACTGAACACGACATGGTCGTCACCCAGCTCCAAAACATCTTGCTGGGAATAGGACACGGTGACGTCTAACCACTGGGTCCGAGCGTCTGAACCATCGCTGACGGTCGCCTCAAACCCAAAATTGTGATGCCATTTCTCCGCGGGTTGCCGAAGCTCAACGCCTCCAGAAACAGCCGCTGCCCAATCCGGTACGAAGGAAATCATTCCTGCCGAAGAATCCCAACTAACCTGGCCATTTTCGGGATTCCCTACTGAAATCAGTTCGGCCAAATCGCCTTGATTTAAGTCCATAAGACGCACAGGATCATTTACTCCATGCCTGTCATAAACGCTCACAGGAAACGTAAACGCTTGCGGCTCTATGTAGTCATCATTATCCGTATATCCGCGCAAATCGCCCCAGACAAGCGGCGCACTATTTTGGTGTTCTACATCCAACCTGATTGGCGCCGTAAACGGCTCACCATCAACGGAATACTCCAAATCAAACCAAGTGCTGCCGACGAAGTCGGCATCAGGGATCGTAAACCGCACTAGCGAACCATAGGCTTGAGCTCGGAGATCCCGCTGCATATTTGCAGACCCATCATGCATCTGCCATCCAGAAATATTGAGATCAGCACTGTTATCGAGCGAGAGCAGTTCGCGCAATTGATCAACAGAAAGGTCTCGTTCCAAGCCCTCTAACGGATATTTTGGGTCATAATTATTAGAGAGCTTTAAGCGATGATAGACGCTGTCGTCATAGGGCAGGCTCACTTGGCTTAAGTCAGCTTCGAACTCTCTGTCGGGTATATTTAGCGTTTGGGCTGAGGCAGCATCCTCTTCAGGAACCGGTTCGTCGGAGGGCACTGCTTGCGTATCGGTAGTAGCATCGGTCGTAACATCCGAAGCAGATTCGACAGCGGCCGTTTCGGAAACCTCGGCCGCATCAGACTCCGCCTGCGCTATCTGAGATTCAACGATATCTAAAAGAGCCTGCCTACTATATTGCACGACGCCTTCACTGCTCTCAAAAACAACCCTGCTTAAGGATCCTGAAAACAAGACTTCGTCCTCGAGAGATTCGAAACCGAGCAAGACATCGAACCAGGGTGTTCCATCCAGCAAGGGCGTTATTTTCATATCTGAAGCGCTGAAGCCCTCGCCAAACACGAGAACACTTTCTCCTCCCCTTGATGAGTTTGCCCGCACCTCCACGAATTCGAAACCCGGATTCAATTCGATAACATGCACACCATCGTCAATATGCACTTTGTCCTGACCGGGGCCGGGATTTACACGGTTAACCGACTGCTGTTCCAAATAGAAGCGATCATCGCCCGAACCGCCATAAAGCTCGGAATAGCCCCCTGTAGTGCTCAACAAGTCATTGTCAGCACCACCATAAAACGCTCCACCACTCCAATTGCTGTTTA
>NZ_LWFU01000614.1:0-1795 GCF_001635135.1 Oleiphilus sp. HI0080 | reverse complement strand
TGGGCTACACGAACAGAGTAGTGTTCGTGTTCGATATGCTCGGGCACCTGTTTGTATGCGTGTTGGTAGTCTGCGCCGTTCCAAAGCTGCTTAAAGGTGTCGGTCGAATCGAGTATCTCGCGTATCGCTTGTGTTCGACTAAATTGGTGAGAAAAGCTACTGTGACCACTGTCATGTAACAAGCATGCGCATCGGACAATACGATGGAAATAGCTGATTGCTTCTAAAACTTGGCTATCAACCTCGCTACCAAATTCTCGACTTCGCTTCTTTAGGCCGTTTTCCACCATAGCCATGAACATGCGCCCGCCAACATGCATTGCACCCACGCTGTGTAAAAAACGCGAATGCGTAGCGCCAGGAAACACCAGAGATAGTATGTCGTTCTGACAAATGAATCTCAGGCGCTGAAAAAGCGGGTGGTCAATAAGAGCGACTTCAAATCTGGAGACAGGTATGCCGCCGTGCACAGGATCCATAATCAGTTTGTGGTAATTGCCGAGCAGGTCGTCTACTTGAAGAAGCAAGAGAAATCCTTTTTGATCTAGTCTGTTGTAGGCTTTGTATATACTGAGTATAGCGATAGTTTTTGTCTGACGTTGGTATTATTGCGTCTTTGCTTTACCTTGAGATCAGCTAGCCTATACTCAGAAGATATATGTTGAATACAGTGCAGTTATGAATCCCAGCTCAGACCAAATATTGGTGATCGACCCTAGTGCCGATGACCGTGAAAAACTGGTCGCCTACCTCACCGGTAAAGGTTACTTTGTTCAAACCGCTAAGAGTCTTGAAACTGCGCACTTGCTTACGTTTGAAGAGCCTCCCGATCTTATTTTTGCTGATGTCCCCAGCGAGCAAATAGAACTATTGCCTTTTTTCGATGGCGAAAAACGCAGCCCCCTCGTAATTGTATCGATCGCAGAAACTGCCGGTGATGTTGTCGCATGTCTACGGGCCGGTGCTCAGGACTTTATTCTTAAACCGGTGCGCGATTATGAAAAGCTAGATTCCGTCATTCATAGAACGCTCGATCAGATTCGGCTAGCAAAGTTGAACAAACGTCTGCGTTCTGAATTGGAGGAGAGAAATCGAAAGCTGCGAGAAGGCATTCATGAGCTGCGAACTGATCAAAAAGCAGGCCTTCAGGTCCAACTAAAGATGTTGCCGCAGCGCCAAAAAGAGCTAAACGGCTTTCACTTTGACCACATTATTCGCCCTTCGCTTTACTTGAGTGGTGATTTTCTAGATTACTTCCGGCTTGATGATCACCGCGTTTTGTTTTTCTTTGCTGACGTTTCAGGGCATGGCGCATCTTCGGCGTTTGTTACCGTACTATTGAAAAACTTGTCCGCGCGTTTACTACGAAACTATCGTCGTCAGTCTAGCGATGACATCAGTTGTCCGGTGAAGTTTTTAAAGCGTCTAAATCAAGAGTTAATCGTATCTGATCTTGGCAAGCATCTAACGGTGTTTGCGGGGGTGCTAGATCAGTTCAAAAGAACGCTTACCTATACTATTGGTGGGCATTTGCCGTTGCCAATACTTAAAACCCCGGAAGGGACAGAATATCTGGATGCCAAGGGCGTGGCAGTAGGTCTGTTTCCGGAACCTGAGTTTGAGCGCGTTGTCCGAGACCTGCCGCCCAAGTTCAATATCACAGTCTTTTCCGATGGAATATTAGAAGTGCTGCACAATGACACACTAAAAGAGAAAGAAAAGTTACTATTAGATGTTGTTTCTAAAGAGCAAGGGGGGATAGAATCAATTTTGACATCAATGGGATTGGACGACA
>NZ_LWFU01000613.1:0-3047 GCF_001635135.1 Oleiphilus sp. HI0080 | reverse complement strand
GGCGTGAGTGGCACTAATTCAGACTTTTTCGCGAACGACCTTCCGCAATTTCGACATTTGGTTGCTTTGGCGATTTGCGTACAAGCGGTTGCGTTCTTAACGATCGCGCCGTTATGGCTGTTGCCATGTCTTGCCTTATTTTGTTTGTTTCTTTACGTGCGCCCATTAGCGCAGTCACGGATTCTGCGCTTGGTGCTGGTCTTTACCTGTGTCGCGTTGTTTTTTATCGATTACCGATTGGCGTACTCAGTGGAGATGGCCTCAGTTTTTTTACTCTTGGTCGCGAGTATGAAGGCGACGGAGCTATCCGGTAGGCGGGATATTCTGGTCTTCGTCTATTCCATGTTTTATTTGAGCGCGGTCTCGATGTTGTTTGAGCAGTCAATCAGTCATGTATTGCTGCAGCTATTCTGCGTGATGCTGTGCTTTAGCCTTTTAATGCGTTTGAGCGATAGCTCGCTCGGGAGTGTGAGATCGCAGCTTTGGCGAGTGACGAAAATGCTCTCGCTCGCAGTACCGTTTGCGGTGTGCTTTTTTTTGTTCTTTCCTCGTTTCGCGCCGCTGTGGTCTTTGCCCATTAAAACGAGCCACTCACAGACAGGGATGAGTGAAGAAATGACGCCAGGCTCTATTGCTGAGCTGAGCCAGTCTGCCGAGCGCGCTTTTAGAGTGAGCTTCAGTGGGGTCGCCCCAGCACGACAAAACCTTTATTGGCGCGCAATGTTGCTGGATTACTTTGACGGTAGAACGTGGAGACGAGCATCTAGCTCTTTGCTGCTGGAGCGAGGACGTCAGGGGCTCTTGCATGACCGTAAGTATGAGGTTTTTGAGCCGCAAGAGCTCGATCAGAATTATTATGATGTGATTCTAGAGCCGCATCAAAACCGCTGGGCGTTTGCATTGGTTGGCTCGCAGCCGGCATCGGGTAATGTGCATAAAATGGGTGGCGGAATCTACGAGTTCAGGCAAGACGTTGTGTCTCCAACGCCTTACAGGATGTTGTATGAAAAGACGCTTTTACCTGTTTCGGAGGTTCCTGGGGCTGTTGTCATATCAGGTGTAGAACGCATTGCTTCGCAAGTTAATCAAGACCTTCAGCTCCCGCCAACGGGTAATCCGCTTGCGCGTCAGTTAGTCGATCAGATGCTTTCGTCCGGGCCTACTGAGCTTGAGTATGTGGCTGCGGTGCTGCGCTATTTTTATGATGAGGGCTTTGGCTACACGCTGAAACCGCCAACGCTTGGGGTAGATAGTGTTGACGACTTTCTTTTTGGGACGCGTCTTGGGTTCTGTGAGCATTTTGCGAGTAGTGCGGCTTTCCTTTTTCGTGAAGCCGGTCTTCCCGCGCGCGTAGTAACGGGTTATCAAGGCGGTGAGTTCAATGAGGATATGGGTTACTGGCTAGTCCGCCAGTACGATGCGCACGCGTGGGTTGAGGTTTACATCACTGGAACGGGCTGGCTACGAGTAGACCCAACTGCCTATATCGCGCCAGATCGTATTGAGCGAAACTTAGAAGAAGCCGTGCGTGGTGAAGGGACTTTTCTTGCCGACAACCGCTTCGCAGCGTTTGCTCGCGAGCTGCCAATTCTCAACTGGCTCAGTCGACAATCCGATGAGTTGAACTACCGTTGGCAGCGTTTTGTTCTGGGTTATGGCGAACAGGATCAGCGCAAAATTCTTGAAAGCCTTATCGGTGGGTTTGATTTACGCTCCTTGCTATGGCTGCTCGTTGGCTTATTGGCTTTTATCTCAATGTGTGTGGTGCTCTATATTTGGTTGGGCCGATATAATCCAAAGCTTAGCAAGGTCGAACGAACGTATTTGCGATTTTTGTTGCTATTGAGGGTGAAGGGAGTGCAGCGAAAAATGGGGGAAACGCCGAAGGCATTTAGTGAGCGAGCCTCCGCAGAGCTCGGACCCAGATTTTCACGACTTCTCGAAAAACGTACGCAAGCATTGCATAAAAATCTGTACAATGCTGACAACTCCAATGACTAGTCTAAATCTATGAATCTGCCTTGGCATCGTGATATCACTGAAGGGATTGCAACCCTTGAAGCACAAAAGCAATTGCCGCACGCCATTATGTTATCTGGTGGCGTTGGTCTGGGGGCTGGTCGCCTAGCGGAGGATCTCGCAGCTCTGATTCTTTGTGAGCATTCTGTTGAAAGCCGCGCATGTGGAAAATGCAAATCTTGCAGTTTGTTTGAGGCCGGTAGCCACAATGATTTTGTTCGTCTGTGTCCCGAGGAAGAGGGAAAGCAGATTAAGGTAGATGCGGTGCGCGAGCTTGTAGAGTTTGTGACCGAATCAAGTATGCGTGGCGGTCATAAAGTGGCGATTATTAATCCGGTTGAGGCGATGAACCTTAGTGGGTCAAATGCCTTGCTTAAAACACTTGAGGAGCCAGCGGGAGATACGATTTTGTTTTTGGTTGCGGAGCGCCAGGAAGCAGTGCTACCCACGATACGCTCCCGATGCCAAATCAAAACCATTTTTCCACCTCGGCCTGATGAGGCGCAGTTATGGTTAAGATCGCAAAACCTTGAGCAGAGTGACGAACAAATTTCCGCATATCTTGCGATTGCTCATAATGAACCGCTCAAGGCACTGAGGTACGCAGAGCAGGGTGCTTGGGATCAACAGCTCGCAATGCTAAAAGGCTTGTCTGAGGCTCTAAAACGCGAGGTTTCTGTTCCAGACTTAGCCGCAAATTGGAGTGATGATTTTCTTGATGATCGACTAGAGTGGCTGATTCAATGGGCTGAGCAAATGATCCGGTACGAATCGACTAAGGATGAAGCGATGTTTAGTCATCCGCAGGGTGTCGCTATGCTCCGTTACCTATCCGGAAAATCTCACCCTGAATTGTTGTTTGCTTTGCGCGATAAAATGCTGAAGGAGTTTCGCTTATTGCGCGGCACTACAAACCCGAACCCGCAGTTGTTATGCGAGTCTGTTATTCTTGCTTGGCTAGAATTGATGTAGGGTTTAACGAATTTCATTAGCATGTTTAACACATTGCCCTATACTTCTTTAAATAG
>NZ_LWFU01000612.1:0-2164 GCF_001635135.1 Oleiphilus sp. HI0080 | reverse complement strand
CCCCTTTGCTGAATTGGCTTATGGCTTAATGAGTGGAGCCATTGATTATTTTGGTGAGGCGATTGAAATCATTCGTGAAGATGAGAATACCGATGGCACGGTACAAACCTTCATTCTCAAAAAAGCTGGGTAGCTGTGTTTGGACGCGCTGAATGACTGAAGAAGACAAATGGAAGCGACGGCTAGAACGCGAGCGCTCTGCCCGAAAACAGGCGGAGCAGGTTCTGGAGCAAAAGAGCATTGATCTTTGGGAGGCAAACGAAGCTCTGCGATCGCTAACGTCTGAACTGCAGCAAAAAGTCGAAAAGCGCTCGGTTGATATGGTTCAGGCTCTAGAAAAAGAAGTCGAGGCGAACAAGGCTAAAAGCGAATTTGTGAGCATGATTAGCCACGAAATGCGCACGCCATTAAATGCCATTATTGGTTTTAGCGAGATCTTGGTTTCACCCGACAGAGCGAAAGACCTAACGCCAGATCAAACACAGCACTACACCGAGAATATCCATACGGCTTCAAAAGGTTTGCTGTCACTTATTAATGACATTCTCGATATGGCGAAAATCGAGGCCGGAAAGCTTGAGCTGGAAGAGATCGATTTTGAACATAGTAAGCTATGTACCCAGCTTTTCGACACCTACAAAATTACCGCAAATAGCAAACCTGTTGAAGTTAAGCTTGAGCTTGATGAAGCGATCCCTGACAAACTGATGGGGGACCCGAATCGCGTGAGTCAGGTGGTCAATAACTTGTTCTCAAATGCGCTAAAGTTCACCGACTCTGGTGCGGTAACCCTTATTGCAAAGCTCGTGAAGAGTTCGAGCAAAGGTATTGATGTAGAGTACTGCGTGCAAGATTCCGGTATCGGCATGTCTGCAGAGGTTTTGGAGCGCCTGTTTCAGCCCTTTACTCAGGCCGACAACTCTATGAGCCGAAAATACGGTGGAACCGGCCTGGGCTTAACCATTTCTCGGCAGCTGGTTGAGGCCATGGGTGGCAAAATATGGGTGGAAAGTAAGCTGGGAGAGGGCTCTCGGTTTTCTTTCAAGGTGCGTTATCAATCCTCATTGAATGTCGCATCCCAAAGCAAAAAACGTGATAGCGAGGAGCCTATCGGTAGAAGATTGGCTGGGTTCAAGTTGCTGCTTGTCGAAGATGATCCGATCAACCAAGAGCTGGCTAAATACCTTATCGAAAGTGAGGGTGCAGATTTATCGATTGCCGATAATGGCCTTGAGGCGGTTGCCGCGATTGAGGAAGCGCCCTTTGATTTGGTGTTAATGGATTTGCAAATGCCTGTGTGTGATGGCTACACGGCGACAATTAAGGTGAGAGAACATGCCGAGTTTGATACATTGCCGTTCGTCGCGATGACGGCTAACGCCGCAAGCGATGTGCGTGATCGCTGTCTTGAAGTAGGCATGAACGACTTTCTCACTAAGCCCTTTATCATCGAAGATCTACTGCAGTTGATTGAAACCTACTGTAAACCGAGAGATGCGCTGCAACTGGTTCCAGAAGCCATTGATGATATTGCTGCGCTGCTGGATGACGGAGAGGAAACCATCCAACTCATTGATTCGGATAAAGCATTGGCAGTGCTGCATGGTAATCGGCACTTGTACCGTAGAGTTCTAGCTCAGTTTAAGCAGTGCTGTGACGATGGTGTTTACAGTTTGGATTCTCGGCGCATACAGAACAACCGGCGCGACACGATGCGTTTGGTATTTAACGTAAAACGTTTGGCCGAAACCATTGGCGCGTATTATATTTCCAATTTGCTCGCCGAGTTGGAAGGAGCCGTTGAGGTTGATGATCGCGAAGCGATTGAGCGGATTGTTGACAGCTATACAACGGGCATTGAATATGTCGCCCGTGAAATCGAACAAATAGATCTTTCCAAAAACGAATAAAACAGAGCTCGGGTTTTAACGTTTAACTCGATGCTCCAAAACTACGATAAATACTAAAGGAGTATCGTGTGCTGCAAAAAGTATCCCCCTTTCTGGTTCTGATTTTGTCGATGACTGGCGTTGGCCTGATTGAGGTGTCTGTTTCCTGGAGTCTCTATTACTGGTTTGGTTGTTACATCGCTGTGGGTTTGCTGTTCATTATTCAGGCTAAAGACGGCGCTCAACAAAACGCGATTTTACATCATATCTTGCAC
>NZ_LWFU01000611.1:0-1459 GCF_001635135.1 Oleiphilus sp. HI0080 | reverse complement strand
TTCAAATTCCCTCTCTGGAAAACGACAACTGACATTACTCTCAAAAACATAAGATATGGTATTGCAAATAGCCAACCCTCAGATATTCAAGAAGACTTGGCGACGAAAGTCACACTAGAGTCTGGTTTGGCATCAACCGAAATTGGGATGTGGTTCCTGTTTAGAAAACCACCAACGAAAGTGAATTACAAAAACATTTCTTGCCCGGTTCTTATCGTGTCAGGACTGAAAGATAAGATCACACCGCCAAAATTGCAGCAGAAAATTCATAGCCGGTTCCGATCTCCAGCATCCCTTCGCCTGTTGGAAGAGGTCTGTCATTGGACAATCGGCGGAACATACTTACCACGCGTAAAAGCGCATATTTTTAGCTGGTTAAGTGAACAGCGCACGAGAGAAGGGTTCAAATATGCTGAAGCAGAAAAATATCGAAGTGCTTAAGACTTACTTTAGACTTTAAACCCAGGATCGCTCGATACACATTTGAATCAATGTTAGAGCGAACTAGGTACGACAGTGACCTCTAAAGAGCCAACCTCCATATGCTTTATTTCCCAACTACCCGAGGAGTCTTCAACTGTGGAACTCCTACGTAGGTCAGCTGCACGTGTGTAGACCAGTAACAGAGCTTCGCCATCAATACCCGTTTGATCAACCTCTATGACGGATTTGAGATACCCGTAGTTACTCCATGTTTCAGCATGCGATTCTGCCGATAGATTGGTAATAATCCGCGTAATATTTTTATCTCGATCGAGCATTACAACCTGAGGTATAAATGCGCCATGCTCGATACCCTGTTTTTTGTAGGATTTAACGAAGGTCTTTAACGTAATCAGGAAGTTTTTCCGCACTTCAGGAAGCCGAACTAAACGATAGCGACTGTCACCATCGACAAAACGATAAGAGAAGTCTTCTCGGTTTATAGGTACATGTAGCCCCTTGTCACGACGAAGCTCCAAGATACCAACATTTGGGATTTTCTTACAACAGCGTCCCTCAAAGCGACTGAAGTAACTCTCTCGATTGCCCGCGGATAGGATTTGAGCAGCTACAGGGTCTGCATCCTGAGGTAACACGAGCTCCGACTGGGCATTGTCCGGAGAGTAAACCACCGCTTCACTCACCTGCTCTTCCATCTCGCGCCGGTTTACCTCTTGCTGCATGACTTGAGGGCTATAAAAGATAACATTCGAATCGCCTTCGTTATCAAATGTCACGAAAAAAGGACGTTCGCCATCGCTACCAACATTGCCCTGCAAAAGATCATCACTGTCAACGAACTCTGCAGGATTGACCCTCGTTGCATCAAAGCTTGGATCGCCGCCTTGCGCGCGCAATCGCTTAACCACTTCGTCTGTCTCGTTCTCCTGTGACTCCCTTAATGCACGCTCAAAAGGGTTTTCCGAATTATCGACCTCTGCACCTGAACCGAATTGCGATGGATTCGCTGACTGTT
>NZ_LWFU01000610.1:0-2128 GCF_001635135.1 Oleiphilus sp. HI0080 | reverse complement strand
CCAGCCTCTCCTAACGGTCGAAGTACTTGATCTCGCTCTTCATAGCTAACCTGAAACATCTTCATTTGCGTTTTAAGCTCGTCTTCGCCCATCGCCTTGAAGGCCGAAGAGGATTTACCCAAACGCGTTTCCATACGTTGCGCATTCTCACGCAACCATTTCTTATACGGATGCGCCGTCTTCAAGCGCTTATCGATATCATCCGTATGCAAAACCTCACCGGTTTGCGTATCAATTGCTAGAATCTGCCCTGGACCAATACGCCCCTTAGCAACCACATCTTCTGGCTTGTAAGAATATGTACCGATTTCAGAAGCCACAGTAATAAAGCCATCTTTCGTGACAACCCAGCGGCTTGGTCGCAGGCCATTGCGGTCTAGCAAACATACGGCATAACGGCCATCAGTCGTTACCAATCCCGCAGGACCATCCCATGGTTCCATATGCATACTATTAAATTCATAGAACGCCCTTAGGTCAGCATCCATCGTGTCTACGTTTTGCCATGCAGGAGGAATCATCATGCGAATAGCACGGAACAAGTCCATACCTCCGGCAATCAGCAGCTCGAGCATGTTATCCATACTGGATGAATCTGAACCTGTTCGATTGACCAGCGGCGCTATCGAATCCAGCTCTGGCAAACTAGGCGTTTCAAACTTGCTAGTGCGCGCAAGTGCCCAGTTACGGTTTCCTTCAATCGTATTGATCTCACCGTTATGGGCAAGAAAGCGAAAAGGCTGCGCTAGCGGCCATTTCGGCATTGTGTTCGTACTGAATCGTTGGTGAAAAACACATATTGCCGTCTCTAGGTCCTTATTGCCCAAATCTAAATAGAAGTTCGGCAGATCGACCGGCATCATCAGACCCTTGTAAGAGATCACTTGGTCCGACAGGCTACAGACATAAAAGTCTTCATCGTGCGCGAGCGCTTTTTCGATCTTTTTGCGCGCAACAAACAGCTTAAGTCCAAACGCCTGATCATCAACACTCTCGTCGGCTTCGACAAAAACCTGTTCTATTTGAGGAAGACAGTCAAGCGCCATACGCCCAAGGCAGTCGTTATTAGTCGGCACAACACGCCAAGCTTTAACGCTTAAACCTTCTGCGACACACTTAGCTTCAAAAGCCTCACGCGCCTCTGTTGCCCGATCAGCGTCGTTTGGCAAGAAAATCATGCCGACGCCATACTGTTGACCGAGTGTAATTGCGCTTTCTTCCTGCGCCACCTTGCGCAAAAACGAATCGGGCTTCTGAAGTAGCAATCCGCAGCCGTCTCCAGTCTTACCATCAGCAGCAATACCACCGCGGTGAGTCATGCACGTCAGCGACTCAATTGCTGTTTCTAATAACGCATGACTTGGCACACCTTCGGTGTGCGCTATGAGCCCAAAACCACAGTTATCTCGAAATTCTTCTGGGCGAAACAAACCTGCTGCCATAGCATTCTCTCTAAAAACATCTAGTAAATTCATACACTTAGCAATTTTTCTCGCTATTTATGTACGACTACAAAAATTGGGGTCGGACATTTTACACACAGCCCCCATCAAGGACAAATTTAATCAGCAGAGATTTTGGAATTTGGTGAGGTTTTTGCCAATCGAATCAATCGAAAGCCGGTCATTTCAAGCCATCAATACTGCGTATCCAAGGCTTTTCCCTTGCGACCCGATAGGGGAGAGCAGCGCCAGCACGGCGCGCCGAGGTAATGTCTGGAAAGACGCCATACAATACAACAAACCAGGGTTTACCCTTGTATGACGACTCGACATAGTAAAGGTCTTGCAAGCCAACTTGCTCGACAAAACGCGTAGCTGTTGACTCATTATAAGAGCCTAGAACCTGAAATGTATGTGCGTCTGTCGCTTGAGACTCAACCCAGAATGCGTCACGAAATGCAGGATGCCTTCTCCCTTCTTTAGTAATCGCAACTTTTTTAACTGCCTCTTTAGAGGCATCAGACCCGACAAGATTTGTGCTAATCGTTTTTACAGAATCTTGTTTAATTGGCTCTGGTTCTGGTTCTGGTTCTGGTTCTGGTTCTGGTTCTGGTTCTGGTTCTGGTTCTGGTTCTGAAGATACTAAACCCCGCTCTACAGAATCAAACTCATTTCCGTCCGAGTCG
>NZ_LWFU01000609.1:0-1073 GCF_001635135.1 Oleiphilus sp. HI0080 | reverse complement strand
CGCGTTCCATGTTCTTCACGACCTCAGCTTTGAACGCCTCTTCGTCATCAGACTCAACGCCGTACTTACTGAAAAACTCCTGATCCATCTCAGGAAGAACAATTTCTATATTCTCTTTAACTGTCACTTCAAAACGCGCTTCTTTGCCAGCCAAGTCTTCATTTCCGTAGTCTTCAGGGAAGGTAACGTTTAACTCTACTTCCTCACCTGCTTTCGCACCGACCAAGCCTTCTTCAAAGCCAGGGATCATTTGACCCGAACCTAGCGTGATGCGTTGATCTTCAGCGGTTCCGCCTTCAAACTGCTCATCACCAACAAAACCTTTGTAATCGACAACAAGCGTATCTTTCTTCTTGGACTTGCGCTTGACCGACTTAGGCGTACCGTGCTGACGACGTAACATGTCAATCATGTCCTTGATGTCTTTCGCCTTAATCTCTGCCTCAGGCTTTTCAAGCTCGATACCTTCTACGTTTACACCCTCAATTTCTGGGTAAACCTCGACTACAGCAACGAATTCAAAATCCTTGCCTTCTTCAGTCTGCTTTGGCTCAAACTTAGGGTAACCAACCGGTGAAATCCCTTCTTTGCCCAACGCTTCGATATAAGAGTTGCGCATCAACTCGCCAATTACTTCTTGACGAACCTGTGCTCCAAAACGCTTTTTAACGACCTTTGGTGGAACCTTACCTGGACGGAAGCCATTCAATCGCACAGTACGAGCTGTTTGCTGCAGTCGCTGCTCCACTTCCTGTTCTATTTGCTCTGCTGGAACGCCAATGGTGACGCGACGCTCAATGGAAGATGTTGTTTCAACAGAAACTTGCATGGAAATTCCTCAACTCAAATACTCTAAAATCAATTCAACACAGGCACGGAAACCGCAAAGCCTGCACAGTACACTAATAATGGGGGACGAATAGTAAGAGCCATGCCAGTACTTGGCAAGCATTTTGTTCACATTAAGCGACGAGGAATAAGAGAAAGGAGAAAAACTTTGCAAACTAGATAAACATGGTGCGAGTGGGGAGACTCGAACTCCCACGCCGTAAGACACTAGAACCTAAATCTAG
>NZ_LWFU01000608.1:0-1198 GCF_001635135.1 Oleiphilus sp. HI0080 | reverse complement strand
AAGGTCGCGATGTTTTGTACAGGAGGCATTCGTTGCGAAAAGTCGACTGCGTTTTTAAAAGAAAAAGGCTTTGACGAGGTTTACCATCTTGAAGGCGGCATCCTGAAGTACCTTGAAGAGGTGCCTGAAGAAGAAACTATGTGGAAGGGTGATTGCTTCGTGTTTGATAATCGGGTCGCGGTTAACCACAAGCTCGAGAAAAGCGCTTACGATCAATGCCATGCGTGTCGTCTGCCTATTACTGAAGAAGACATGCAACATACGCATTACAAAAAGGGTGTGAGCTGTCCACGTTGCTTTGGAAAGCATACAGAAAGCCAAATTAAGCGGTTTGAAGAACGTCAAAAACAGATAGACCTTGCTAAGGCACGGGGCCAAGAGCATATTGGTTCTGATGTTGTCGGCGCAATGGAAGCGAATCGTGCACGTAAGTTAGAGAAAATCAAAGCGCAGCAAGAAACAGATCATTAGTTGAAAAAGCACCGGCAAATCTCGGTCTGCGGTGTCTGCTCAGTTCAGATCTGCGCTGGCAGACCCGGGACAAGCAAGTAGGCGTGTTAGCTGAGCTCTGTCTTTAGTTCCTTGCAGCGCTGGCAGCGTTGCAAGGTGACGAGTCGTCCAGATTTAACGTCAAACTGGTTCTCTTTTTCCACTACCCATTTGTGAAAGCCATGCTTGCAGAGGCTTTTTCCTTTATGCTTCTCTTTTAGTGAGGGGCGTTTAAACTTCACAACATCACCCATGACGCACTCCTAGATGTTTCGGTTGCAGCGAACGGTTCAATCTGCGCTGCAACATTACTAATTCAAAGAATAACACTTAGTCGACGCTAGAAGTACATGCTGCCAAGAGCCTATCGAAAAAGATACATTCTTACCTTTGTGGGGAGCCTGCTCTTTCACACTTCTGTTGCTACCTATCTGTTGTATAACCCAGTTGATCTCGCCAAAGAACCAGCGAAAGAGCAGACTGTTACTGTCCAACTAAAACCTGAAGAAAAGAAGGCGGATAAAAAGAAACAAGAAGAGAAGAAGAAAGGCGCCGAGAAGAAAGAGGCTGAGAAGAAGAAAGAAGCCGAGAAGAAGAAAGAAGCCGAGAAGAAGAAAGAAGCGGAGAAGAAGAAAGAAGCGGAGAAGAAGAAAGAAGCGGAGAAGAAGAAAGAAGNNGAGAAGAAGAAAGAAGCGGAGAAGAAGAAAGA